>JACEUQ010000002.1:432500-567500 GCA_024998815.1 Opitutus sp. | reverse complement strand
TGGAGGTAGAGCACTAAATAAGCTAGGGCCCCTACCGGGGTACTGAACTTAATTAAACTCCGAATACCATCGAGTGAAGCTCGGGAGTCAGACAGTGCGGGCTAACCTGCATTGTCAAAAGGAGAATAATCCAGACCATCAGTTAAGGTCCCAAAATACGGCTCAGTGAAAAAGGATGTGAATTTGCTTAGACAATGGGGATGTTGGCTTAGAGGCAGCCATCATTTAAACAGTGCGTAACAGCTGACCCATCGAGCGAATTTGCGCCGAAAATGATCGGGACTTAAGCCGTATACCGAAGCTATGGATTTAACCGCAAGGTTAAGTGGTAGGAAAGCGTTCCAAGTGCAGCGAAGTGGAAGGGGCAACCGACCATGGAGCGCTTGGAAGTGAGAATGCAGACATAAGTAACGATAAAGATGGTTAAAATCCATCTCGCCTTAATTCCAAGGATTCCTGGGGAAGGTTCGTCCTCCCAGGGTTAGTCGGGTGCTAAGATGAGGCCGTAAGGAATAATCGATGCCAAGCAGGTTTAATATTCCTGCACCACTACATAAACGTTTGACCTCAGGAGTGACGGAGAAGGTTAGTACAGCGACGTGTTGAATCGTCGTCCAAGTCAGTAGCTTCGCAGGGGATAAAATACCTGCTTAATGTGAATGACGATGGGATCCCAAAGCCACGGCCGAGGGAGATTGTCCGATACCATGCTTCCAAGAAAAGCTTCGGAGTTAGTTTATGAAGTGCCCGTACCGTAAACCGACACAGGTGGAATAGTTGAGTATACTAAGGCGCGCGAGTGAAATCTCTCTAAGGAACTCGGCAAATTGACCCCGTATCTTCGGTATAAGGGGTGCCCCGCGAGGGGCCGCAGCTAAGCGCATCAACCGACTGTTTAGCAAAAACACAGCTCTCTGCTAAGTCGCAAGACGACGTATAGGGAGTGACACGTGACCAATGCGGAAAGGTGAAAGCGTGAGGTGCAAGCTTCGCGTCTAAGCCCCCGTGAATGTCGGCCGTAACTATAACGGTCCTAAGGTAGCGAAATTCCTTGTCGGGTAAGTTCCGACCCGCACGAATCGTGTAACGAGTTGATGACTGTCTCGGAGAGAAGCTCGGTGAAATTGTAGTGGCGGTGAAGATGCCGCCTACCCGCAGCAGGACGGAAAGACCCTATGCACCTTTACTGTAAGCTGTTATTGTCGCTTGATTTTCATTGCGTAGAATAGGTGGGAGACTTTGAAGCTTGGTTTCAGGATCAGGCAGAGTCACAATGTGAAATACCACTCTATGTTGATTAGGCGTCTAACCTCATACCATTAACTGGTTGTGGGACAGTGATAGCAGGTCAGTTTTTCTGGGGCGGAATCCTCCCAAAAAGTAACGGAGGATTACGAAGGTCCCCTCGGCCCGGTCGGTAATCGGGCTATAGAGCGCATGAGTATAAGGGGGCTTTACTGTGAGACCTACAAGTCGATCAGTTGCGAAAGCAGGTTCAAGTGATCCGGTGGTTGAATGTGGAATCGCCATCGCTCATAGGACAAAAGGTACGCTAGGGATAACAGGCTGATCGCGCCCAAGCGTTCACAGCGACGGCGCGGTTTGGCACCTCGATGTCGGCTCATCACATCCTGGGGCTGGAGAAGGTCCCAAGGGTTCGGCTGTTCGCCGATTAAAGTGGTACGCGAGCTGGGTTCAGAACGTCGTGAGACAGTTCGGTCCTCTATCCGCTGTGGGCGTTTGTGATTTGAGGGGTTCATTCTCTAGTACGAGAGGACCGAGAATGACGAACCTCTGGTGTTCCGGTTGTCACGTCAGTGGCAGCGCCGGGTAGCTATGTTCGGAAGGGATAAGCGCTGAAAGCATCTAAGCGCCAAGCCCATCCCAAGATAAGATCACAATCCGTCGCAAGACGGTGTAAGGTCCGGGTAGACCACCCGGTTGATAGGGCAGAAATGTAAGCGTAGCGATACGTTCAGTTTACTGCTACTAATAACCTTATCGGTTTATGCAGACAGCCTCTCTAGGCGTTTATTTCACTTACTTTTAAGTAATACTATTTAGGACTTAGTCTTTATTATCCAATTATCCAAAGTTTATACTTTGGATTCAGTTTTCCTGGTGATTATTTGCCGGGGGTTCCACCCGTTCCCATCCCGAACACGGCCGTTAAGCCCCGAGCAGCCAATGGTAGTAGGGCGTTAGGCCCCGCGAGAGTAGGTTGTTGCCAGGTTTATGCCCCGTAGATTGCGAAAGCAGTTTACGGGGCTTCTTCGTTTTTAGGCCTAGCACCTGCGCCTTTGCTCAGCGCGCTTCGTATGTTCCGTCTGCTCGTTTTGCGATCAGACGTTTCAGCTCCAGCATCATCAGCGAAGCCGACAGTTGCCCAATCGGTTGGCCCGTTTGCGAGCTTACTTGATCCATGCTGATTATTGCCCCTCCAGAAAAACACCCGTACACCAACTTTTCATCAGGCGTGAGATTCGATGCCGCCAGCGCGGTTCCGCCGGTTGTCTTTTCCGGTATCGATGAAGGCCGAAGACCATCGAGGTAGTTTAACTCTGACAGAATATCGTCCACGCAGGTGAGTAATGTCGCGCCATCACGAATGAGTTGGTGACACCCCGCACTGGAGGGTTGGTCAATCCGGCCTGGAACTGCGAAAAGGAGTCGGCCCTGTTCACCCGCAAATCTCGCGGTGATCATGGCTCCACCACTGGCTCCGCTTTCCACCACGACCACCGCATCGCTCATTCCTGAAACAATGCGATTGCGCATCGCAAAGGACTGCTTGTCGGCGCGACGCGTAAAGGGGAATTCCGATAACAACGCCCCAGTCTCCGCTATTTGGCGATAAAGCCCCAAGTTTTCCGCTGGGTAGATGATGTCGATCCCGTTGCCCAACACGGCAACTGTTTTACCTCCAGCGGATAACGCACCTTCATGGGCCGCCGTGTCGATGCCGCGCGCCAGTCCGCTCACCACGCAAAACCCCAAGTTGGCCAGTTCCGCGCCGAGCTTTTTCGCCGCACTTTGACCGTAGAGCGTGGTGCGTCGGCTGCCAACGATGGCTACATTGGGCTGGTTAAAGGCGTAATTGCCTTTCCGATACAAACCTATGGGCGCACTGTCGATTTCAAGAAGCCGGGGCGGGTAGGCGGTGTCGCACGAGGTAACGAAACTCGTTGACGTCAGGAGCATGCGCTCCTCTTCGCGGGCCAAATCGAAGTGTTCGCGCCATCCTCCAATGGTTGCACTGATCACCGGCCCAACCCCCTGAATTTCTTCGAGCCGGCGCGATCCGACGGTGAACACCTCCCGCGGATCGGATCCCAATTCGGATAATATTCGGTTGAGTGTTATAGGTCCTATGTGGGGAAGTGCATTAAGAACAATAAGCGCCTGTTGTTTAGTGAGTTCGGTGGTTGTCATTGGGTTAATCTTTTGCGGAGTTCGGCTTCATCCAGGATTTCGATACCGAGCGAACGGGCTTCGGCTAACTTGGCGCCAGCTCCCTCGCCCGTAACCACAAGGTGGGTACGTCGGCTCACTGCTTCGGTAACACGTCCGCCCGCCGCCTCGATGTGCTGCTTCGCTTCGGCCCTGGTCCAACTTGGCAAGGCTCCGGTAATCACCACCGTTTTCCCGCTTAGCGGGCCGCTCGCTTGAAGCGCCTCCTCTGTTTTGGGACTCACCCCCAACGACAGGAGATCGTCGATGAGCATGAAATTGTGCTGCTGACTGAAAAAGGCCTCCAGTGGTGTCGATCGCAGTGAATCGGGGTTGCTCAGCGCAGTTCGGTTAGCCGCTGACCACGGGGCTAAATGGCTAAAGCTTGCCGCCCATTCCTTCGCCGCGGCTCGTCCAACACCGGGGATGCTGAGGCCATAGATCAACCGTGGCAGCCGGGTCTTTTTACTCTGCTCGATTTGCTCTATGAGTTGCCCCGCGACCGATTCGGCAACATCGCCGATATTCACCAGGTCATCCGACCGCAGCCGGTAAAGATCGGCGATGGTTTTAACCTTTCGCCCGTCCACCAATGCGGCGATGGCAACGGGCCCCAGCCCCTTGATGCCGGCGGCCTCGGGCGAAGCGTAGTGCTCAATGCGCCGTTTCACTTGGCCGGGACACTCGCGATTGACACATCGTGTCGTCGCTTCGCCTTCGTTGCGCACGAGTTTCCCCTCACACGCTGGGCAGCGCAGCGGGAATTCGAATGGTGTCACCGCAGATGTTCGCATGCTCGCATCTGGGCCGACGACCACGGGTATGATTTCGCCTGCTTTTTCGACGTAAACCCAGTCGCCAATCCGTAGATCGCGGCGGGTAATCGCATCGGCATTATATAACGAGGCGCGTTCAATCTTGGTGCCGCCAATCACCACTGCATCCAACTCAGCCACCGGGGTGATGATGCCGGTTCGCCCCACTTGAAGGGTAATCGCCCTCAGGCGGGTAGAAACGCGTTCGGGAGGGAATTTGTAGGCGATGGCCCAACGCGGTGCCTCGGCACTGACACCTAGCGCCTCCTGTACCGCGCAGTCGTCGGCTTTTACCACAACTCCATCGGTTGGAAATCCAAGTCTGGCGCGTTGCCGTTCAAGTCGCGTCACCGCAGCCCAGATTTCCTCGGGCGTATGAGCCGTTTTAAAGGAGTCGACTCCGGGTAAATGCCAATCGCGCACCAGCGCGTGTAACGCCTGCTGTGTGGTGGGTTTTGCTGGCGAACCTTCCCACGCGCCCAGTCCGTAAAACACGATGCTGAGATGCCGCCTAGCCACCTCCCTGGAGTCATGTAATTTGAGTGTTCCGGCTGCGAGATTTCGAGGCTGGGTGAAGGGCGGGTCGCCGGCCTCTTCGCGCTCAACGTTGAGCCGCGCAAACGTCGCATAATCGATATACACTTCGCCTCGTAACTCCACGACCGGCGGGTAGCCGTTGGGTAATGTCGGAGGCAGGCCGGGGATGGTGCTCACGTTTTCGGTCACATCGTCGCCTTGTAGCCCGTCGCCGCGCGTGACCGCTCGAACCAGTCGCCCGTTTTCGTAGGTCACACTGATCGCCAGGCCGTCAAATTTCGGCTCAATCACCCAGTTGAGTTTGCTGCTTCCGGTGTGTCGCTCGACCCGCTGGATAAATGCCCGCAATTCGGCTTCGGTGTACGCTTTTTCTAAGCTGAGCATCGGTTGCCGATGTACGGTGGAGGTGAATCCGCCGCTGCGGTCATCACCCACGGAAGGCACGGATTTCAATTCCGAAACGCTAGAGCTCTCGTTGGCTGGGGCTTGCTCCAGTTGGCGTAGCTCTTGTTTCAGCGAGTCGTAGGCGGCGTCGCTGATCTCGGGCGCGTTTTTTTTGAAATACAGTTCGTCGTGTCGGGCGATCTCGGCACGTAGCCAGATGAGGCGGGCGTTGGCCGGAGCGGATTCCTGTTTGGGCGTGGGGCTGTTCGGTACCGCGTTTGAGTTCTGGGCGTGAGCGGGGCCAGCAAGGGCGACGACAAGTCCCAGGGCGGCGGCAGTTACGCGGAAGTTTTTAAGCCAAGTGATTCGCGGGCGGGTAGGGAGCATAGGTGCGGGGACTCTCCCCGCCCCTTCTCAGACAGCATTCTCCGCCACGGTGTCGGCAAAACCGTTATAAGCGTAAAACCTGCGGTAAAAAATCGAGACACTGGGTGACGTTGACCGCCACTTGGCCGTGCGTCTGGGCAAGGGCGTCGGCAGCCAGCCCATGCCAGACTGTACCACGGCAGGCCGCGCCGATTTCGTCATTTGGAGTTTGGGCCAAGAGGCCTGCGGTAAGCCCGGCTAGAAGATCGCCGCTACCGCCACGGGCGAGAACGGGGCCGCCGTAGAAACTGTGGTAGGTCTTCGCGCCTGCGCATACCTGGGTGGTCGGGCCTTTTTTTATGATCACCATCGAGGGCGTGAGCGCCCCGGCGATACGTGCATATTCGCCGGCGTGGGGCGTCAAAATTCGTGCTACTGTACCCGCGTCCACGATGTCGGGTTGGAGGGCGTCGGCGTCGATTACCACAGGCACAGGCGAATGGCCCACGATGTCTTTGGCTAAGGCGAGAGGTTCGCGTTCGCGGCCCAGGCCGGGACCGATGAGGAGCGCGGTGGCGCGGGCGACTTTTTCGCGCAACAAGTGGGTTCCTTCCAACGCTAGGCTGCCCTCGGGCGTCTCGGGCCAACCCACCCACATCGCCTCGGGGGCCTGCGCCGCGAAGGCCGGTGCGAGGGATTCCGGCACGAAGGCGGTGACTAACCCGACGCCACTGCGCAGGGCGGCCAGTACGCTCATCAAAACCGCACCCGGGTAGGCGCGCGAGCCACCTACAATTAAAAGGTGCCCGTAGCTGCGTTTGTCGGTGCCCGAGCGTCGCAGTTGCCGCAGCGTTTCGAGCACGGATGGCGTGAGTACCCGGTGCGGGAAAGTGTCACCTAATAGGTGACACTTTGGATCGACCGCGGCAGGAGGGGTGTTGAAAAAGCCGAGGTCGAGATAACGGATTCGGCCGGCGCGGGGCAGGGTGAGCAGTGGGGTTTTAACTATGCCCGTGGCGTAGGTAAAATCCGCTTGGAATGCCTCGGGGGCGTCGAGGCCGCTGGGTAGGTCCACGGCGGCGCGCAGGCGCACATCGAGGGCGTTAACCGCCGCCAGCACGGTGGCGACTTCGGGCGGCAGCGGCGGGCGAAATTGATAACCGAATACGCCGTCGAGCACCACGTCGTAGGTTCCGGCCAGCGGTTGGCTGGCTCGAGTGGCCACCGGCGCGAGGTCGAGCCATGCGCGTTGGGCTAGTTGACGCAGGGGGCGTTCACCAAAAACAAAAAGCACTTGGATGCGCGCCAGCGGGTGCAGTTCGTGCAGGCGGCGTGCGGCGATGAGGGCGTCGCCGGCATTGTGGCCTTTGCCGGCCAGGACCAAGACCCGCGCATTTGCAGGAAAGGCGCCGAGTTCGCGGAAATCGGTTAAAATCGCCTCAGCTACCGCGCGCCCTGCTTGCTGCATCGCAGCCCATTCGCGGGCTTCGTCGCCGGCGAACCAGGCTGACTCAAAGTCTTGCGACTCGGCGCAGGTGAGGATCGGGGGCGCCGCGTTCATGGGCTGAAACTACACCGCACGGACGATCGCTGCCACGGCCATCGCCGCAGTGTCGGTGTGCGAGAGCGTGAGGATCACTTGGGTGCCGCCGACGTGTTTGAGCAGCGCCTCGCCCGCTTCGTCGAGGCGAACCAGCGGCTCGTGGCGAATGCCGTGGTAAACTGAAATAGATTTCCAGCCCAGCTCCGCGCCGATCCCGGTGGTGAACGCTTTGGCCACCGCCTCTTTGGCCGCAAACCGGGCGGCGAGGTGTTTGTGCGGGTGCTTCATGCCGAGGCAGTAGGCGCGCTCTTCGTCCGTAAACACCCGATCGAGAAAGCGCTCGCCCTGACGATCGAGTACACCGCGGATGCGCTCGATGTCGATCAGGTCGGAGCCAAGGCCGAGGAGTAGTCCGCCGGGGGGGAGTTGGAGGTTCATCGGAGTGTTTCGTGGGCGGAAAATCAGGGATTCATGAGGCGCTTCATGTCGCGCACGGCAGCCTCGATGCCGGTGGTGAGGGCGCGGCTGATGATCGTGTGGCCGATGTTGAGTTCGTGAACGTGGGGCAGGGTGCGGATCTCAGTCACGTTGTCGTAATTTATGCCGTGGCCCGCGTTGACGACCAACCCGGCGGCGTGGGCACGGAGCGCACCTTGTTTCAGGCGGGAGAATTCGGTGGCGCGGTCCGGAGTGAGCCAGGCGTTGGCCCAGGAGCCGGTGTGCAGCTCGATCCAGGGCGCACCCAGTTCGGCGCTCAGGTCGATCTGAGCTGGATCGGCGTCGATAAAAAGACTGGTGATGATACCGGCGGCGTTCATCGCCTCGATGCAGGCTTTGACCTGGGCGCGACGCGCCACCACATCGAGTCCGCCCTCGGTGGAGATTTCCTCGCGGCTTTCCGGCACCACGCACACCGAGTGGGGGCGCACTTTCAGGGCGAAGTCGATCATCGCCGGCGTGCAGGCTAACTCTAGGTTGATGCGCGTGGTGGCCACTTCCTTGAGCCGCCAGACGTCGTGCTCCTGGATGTGGCGGCGGTCTTCACGTAAATGGATGGTGATGCCATCGGCACCGGCGCGCTCGGATAACACGGCTAGGGCAACGGGATCCGGTTCAACGGGGCCGGGGGCGGTCTGGTTGTAGCCGCGATAACGGGCCTGACGAACGGTAGCGCAGTGGTCGATATTAACGCCGAGAAGAATCATGGTTTGCGAAGAGGGCAGAGGGTTACCACGAAAGATTCGAAAGACACGCCAAGAAAACGCCGGGTTCGCTTCTGCGAACCGTTGTCGCCCCGCCGCAGGGGAATTTCGCGGGAAACGGTTTTCGGCATCGCCTCCGCCTTGCCCGCTCGCACGGTTCGAACCCACCACCGTCGTTTTCCCGCAGCCAGCGCCTCTTCGCCACCATGTCCCGCCTCGCCTTTCAGCTCGAAAAAACCGCCCCCGGCACCCGCGCCCGCGCCGCCCGCTTCCAGACCCTCCACGGCGAGGTGCGCACGCCTGTCTTCATGCCGGTCGGCACTCAGGCCACGGTTAAAAACATGAACGCCGACGGCCTGCGCGCCCTCGGCACCCAGTGTCTTTTGGCCAACACCTTTCACCTCCTCCTCCGTCCCGGCCCCGAGGTGTTTAAAAAGTTCGGAGGCATCCACCGGTTTATGGACTGGGACCGCCCGGTTCTGACCGACTCGGGTGGCTTTCAGATTTTTTCGCTGCCGGAGGACCGGGAAATGACTGAGGACGGCGCCACGTTTCGCAGCTACGTGGACGGTTCTCTGCACCACCTTTCGCCTGAATCCAGCATCGGCATGCAGCGCACCATTGGCAGCGACATCATGATGGTGCTCGACCAGTGCATTCCCTCGACTGCCGACCACGCCACCGCCGAGGCCGCCATGCACCTGACGCACCGCTGGGCCGAGCGCTCGCTGCGCGCCCGCGGCGAATCGCCCCAGGCTCTCTTTGGTATCGTCCAGGGCGCCTGCCACCGCGACCTGCGCCTGCGCAGCGCCGCGTACCTGCGCAACTTGCCCTTTGACGGCCTCGCCATCGGCGGCCTCGCCGTCGGTGAAACCCACGCCCAGCGCTACGAGTTTACCGGGATCGTCACAGCCGAGTTACCCGAAAACCTGCCTCGCTACCTGATGGGCGTGGGCACCCCGATCGACATTTTGGAGGCGGTGCATCGCGGCGTGGACATGTTCGACTGCATCATCCCCGGGCAACTCGCCCAGCGCGGCACCGCCTTCACCTCCCACGGTAAAATCCACTTTCGCCGAGCCGTCTATAAACTCGCCGACGAGCCGCTCGACGCCCGCTGCGATTGCTCGACCTGCCGCAAGCATTCACGCGCCTACATCCATCACCTGATCAAGAGCGACGAAACCCTCGGCTGGCAGTTGATTGCCCATCACAATATCGCCTTTTACCACCGGCTGATGGCGGAGATGCGGGCCGCCATTTTCGACAGCACCTTCGCCGCCTACTACGAAATCAAACGCCACGAACTCGACCGCGACGACGAGGCCAATCCGCCCGTTCATCCCGCGCCCGCCCGCCCGCCGACCGTTCCCACGCTGGGCGACTACGACATTCACCGCTCCCACTGCGGGACGTTTTCCAGTATTCGCCAACTGAGTTCGGGCGAGGTCATGCACTCCGTTTCAGCTCCCGAAGTGGAAGCCAACCGCCTCTACATTACCCAATCGCGCCTGGCCGAACGCCTGCTCCGCCGCACGCCCGAAGGCACCTCGCCCCTGGTGATCTGGGACGTGGGCCTCGGTGCCGCCTCCAACGCCATGGCGGCTCTGCGCTGCGCCGAGCAACAGGCGGCCGCCCTAGGTGCCGACGCGCTGCGCCCGCTGCACATCGTGAGTTTCGAGTGCGACCTCGATCCGCTCACCTTGGCTGCCCGCTACGCCTCGGCGTTTCCCCATTTGCGCCACCCCGCGCCCCACGTGCTGCTGCGCGAAAAACGCTGGGTGAATCCCGCCAGCCTGATCGCGTGGACGCTCCACCACGGCGACTTCCTTGCGCACCTCGAAAGCTCCCCCGCACCCGACCTGATTTTCTACGATCCGTTTTCCGCCAAAACGGACACCGGCCTGTGGACTGCTGACGTGTTCGGACGAATACATCGTCAGTGCGGCGGACGCCCCGCCGAGCTCTACACTTACTCCGCCGCCACTTCGGTGCGCGTGGCGCTACTGCGCTCCGGTTTCTTCGTGGGTGAAGGTGTCGGCACGGGGCCCAAGGCGACCACCACGGTGGCGTTTAGCCATATCGACGACCCGACCGCTCCCTGTCACCCGGCGCGGCTACTGGGTACCGAATGGCTCGGCCGTTGGAGCCGCAGCCATTCTAAATATCCACCCGACGTCGCTGCGGACGCTCGCCCGGAGTTCGAGAAACGCATCACGGGCCACCCCCAGTTCGGTGGTCCGGCCGGGGTTTAACCCGCCGCCGGAACCTGTACGCCCCTACGCCTGCTTGGGTTTTTCCACCAACTGGAGAAGCGCGGCAACGGTTTCCTGCAACGTTTTAGCCTGGGCGTTCAGTTCCTCGGATGCACTGGAGGTTTCCTCCGCTGTGGCTGCATTGTCCTGAGTCACCTTGTCCATCTGCCGCACGGTGTCGTTCAGCTGCTGGACGCCTTGTGTTTGCTCTTTTGATGAGGAGGCAACTTGTGAGGCCAGTTCGTCGACCTGGCGGACTTTGGAAACGATTTCCTGCAGGCTGACGGAAACCTTCTCGGTGAGTTGCGCGCCTAGGGTTGTTTTGGTCAGCGCCGTTTCAATTTTGCCCGAGGTTTCCCTTGCCGACAACGCGGCCCGTTGAGCGAGGCTGCGCACTTCGTCCGCCACCACGGCAAACCCGGCGCCCGCTTCACCAGCGCGGGCGGCCTCGACGGCGGCATTGAGGGCGAGAATGTTGGTCTGGAAGGCGATTTCGTCGATGCTCTTGATGATTTTGGCGATATCCTGACTCGAACTGCGGATATCGTTCATCGCGATGATCATGGCATTCATGTCATTTACCCCATTGTCGGCTGCGGCGCGGGCATCGCGGGCAAGTTGGTTCACTTTTTCGGCGTCGCCGGTGTTGCGGTTGGTCATGCTCGACATCTCTTCGAGCGTGGCGCTGGTTTCCTCAAGTGAGGCGGCTTGTTCACTGGCACCTTCGGCCAATTTCTGGCTGGAACTGGAAACTTGGGTCGCGGAGCTGGTGAACTCATTGGCGCCGGCAGTGAGGGTCGCGGCGATTTGGGTGATTGAGCGAACCGCGCCGCGAATGACCCAGATCAACAAGCCCAAGCCGATGAGCATGCCAATAGGTAGGCCAATGGAAATGAATGATTTGGAGTTATTGGCGGCCTTCGTGAAATTGGCCGCACGGATCTCAAGCAAGGCGAGTTCTATATCGATGATCTCCTTGGCCATGGCACGCATGCCGTCCATCTGCGCCTTGCCCTTGGCCTGGTTAAAATTCGCAATGAATTCGGCCAGCTTTGCGCTGTCGCCGACCGCTTGTTTGCGCATTTCGATCGTCGGCACGACGTCCGTTTTTAGCCAAGTCGCTTCGGCTTCAGCTAATTTGGTGAGGCGGCCGACTTGAGGCGGGTTGTCGCTCACCAAACTCAAGGTTTCCGCCATGGTTTTTTCGAAGTCGGCTTTGCCGAAATTATAGGGATCGAGGAACTTGTCTTCGCCACCGACGGAAAAGCCGCGCACGCCCGTCTCCATATTGACCAAGGACGCGACGAGTTTGTCGACGTTCCCCGTGACCTGGTTGGTATGCTCAACCCAGTGGTGGGTTTTTATGAATTGGAGGGTGTTGAGGTAGAGTAATGTGCCGATAACAGCGATCAGTGAGAATGATGTCAGGATCGCGAGGTTGGTCTTTTTGCCGATGGTGAGGTTGCTCATGGTGGTTTTAAAAAAATTGGGCGTGATGATTTGAGGTGATGCGGTGCCGAGTCAGAACGAACTACGGTGGGTCGCGCTAAAGGGTGGGGTAGCTGTGCCGAGGGTTAAGTGATGCCTGCACTGAAGTGTCCGGACAACGAAACGGCTCGATAAAGCCCTGCTTTCGTTTGCTCACCCAAGCACCCAAGCACCCAAGCACCCAAGCACCCAAGCACCCAAGCCTGGGTTGAAGCGGCGTGAGCCGGTTTGCGTTTTTTGGGTCACGGGGTGCATGCAGCGGCACCTATAACGGCAAAATTACGCTTAACTTAAGTGCCTATTAGAAAAAATCATTCAGCTGGCGCTGGATTCATTCACGACGAAGCGGTCGAAACCAACGCCGACATGGGGCTGTGGACCGCTGCGGAGTTCACGCTCATGCACCCCCGCGACTGCGCGCCTACATGATGCCGAATGGCTCGGCCGTTGGAGCCGCAGCCATTCTAAATATCCACCCGACGTCGCTGCGGACGCTCGCCCGGAGTTCGAGAAACGCATCACGGGCCACCCCCAGTTTTTCGTTGTTCGGGTCGGGGATTAACCGCGAGGGAGCCGTTGATCGCTCCCTATGTCGAAGTCCGCAGGCCGAAAAAGGCCTCGGGCGAGAAAACGAGTAGGAGTTAGAGAACGAGTTCGGCCGGAGGGACGACCTCCGTGTCGTCCGTTCCGAACCAGTCCACACGAGGGTGGACCCTCTCACGTTTAGCCGTTCGCCACCGCATCGCTGAGCGCCGCCTGCGCCGCCGCCAAACGCGCCACCGGTACGCGGAACGGCGAACACGACACATACGTCAGCCCAATTTGGTGACAATAACGCACCGAGGTCGGGTCGCCGCCGTGTTCGCCGCACAACCCGAGCTTGAGCCCAGGACGCGTCCGCCGTCCTTTGGCAATCGCGATCTCGATCAACTGCCCGACCCCGCTCTGATCAAGCGTGGCGAACGGGTTGGCCTTCAAGATTTCGGCCTCCTGATAGGGAATCAAAAAACCGCCGATGTCGTCGCGCGACATGCCCAGGCAGGTCTGCGTGAGGTCGTTCGTGCCGAAGCTGAAAAACTCGGCGGTGTGGGCGATTTCGTCGGCGGTCAGTGCGCCGCGCGGTACCTCGATCATCGTGCCGACCGTGTAATTTAAAGTGACTCCGCGCTCCGCCATGACCGCGCGGGCGGTCTCGTGGATGAGCCCGACTTGCAGATCGAGTTCCTTTTTGAAACCCACCAGCGGCACCATGATTTCAGGCTGGGCGTTGGGCACGCTCGCTGCGGCCTCAAAAATTGCCCGCGCCTGCATGACCGTGATCTCCGGGTATTTGATGCCCAGGCGGCAGCCACGGAAGCCGAGCATCGGGTTAAACTCGGCGAGCGACTGGACGCGTTGCACGATTTTTTCCAGTGGCAAGTCGAGCTTGCGGGCCAGGTCGAGCTGTTGCTTGTGCGTGTGGGGCAAAAACTCGTGTAACGGCGGATCGAGCAGGCGGATGGTCGCCGGCAAGCCGTCGAGCGCGCTGAAAATCCCGATGAAGTCGTCGCGTTGAAACGGGAGTAATTTGGCTAGCGCGGCTTCGCGGGCGTGGGCGCTGTCAGCCAGAATCATCTCGCGCATGGCGTCGATGCGGTCGCCGGCGAAAAACATGTGTTCACTGCGGATCAAACCGATGCCGCTTGCGCCAAACGCCAACGCTTGGCGCGTCTGCTCGGGTGTGTCGGCGTTGGTACGCACTTGCAGGCGGGTCGCCTCGGCGCACCACTGCATGAGTTGCTCGTAGTCCTTGAACTTTTCGGTGGCGCGGGCGAGCGGGTCGGCGTGCAGCAAACCGGCGATGATCTCCGACGGCGCGGTTTTAACCAATCCGGCGTAAACGTGGCCGAGGGTGCCGTCGAGGGAGAGCGCATCGCCTTCGCTGAAATCGCTTGTTCCGATCCGCAAGCGCTTGTGGTCGTAGTCGATGTGCAAGGCCGCAAGCCCGCACACGCAGACTTTACCCATCTGGCGGGCAACCAGCGCAGCGTGCGAGGACACCCCGCCACGCGCCGTCAAAATACCCTCGGCGGCGATCATGCCGCGCAGGTCCTCGGGCGAAGTTTCGAGGCGTACCAAGATGACCTTTTCACCCTGGGCGGCGGCCTGAACCGCACGCTCGGCGTTGAAATAAATCCGCCCCGAAGCCGCGCCCGGACCGGCGGGCAAACCGGTGGCCAGTGGCGTGAGTTTGGCGAGCTCACGCGGATCGAAGATTGGCGCGAGCAGTTGATCGAGTTGGTCGGCGGGATTGCGCAAGACCGCGGTGCGCCAGTCGATGACTCCGGCGCGGTGGAGATCGAGGGCGATCTTGAGAGCTGCCGTGGCAGTTCGCTTGCCGTTGCGCGTCTGCAACATGAACAACTTACCCTCCTGGATGGTGAACTCGATATCCTGCATGTCGCGGAAATGCGTTTCCAAGACGGTGCGCACGCGCAGCAATTCGGCGTAACAGGCGGGCATTTTTTGCGCGAGGTCGGCGACGGGCAACGGGGTGCGCACACCGGCGACGACGTCCTCGCCCTGTGCGTTGAGCAAAAACTCGCCGTAGAACTCGTTGATACCGTTAGCTGGGTTGCGCGTAAACGCCACGCCGGAGCCGGAGGTTTCGCCCGTGTTGCCGTAAGCCATGGCCTGAACATTGACGGCCGTGCCCCACTCGCTGGGGATGTGGTACTTCGCGCGGTAAACCATCGCGCGGTCATTCATCCACGAGCCAAAAACGGCCCCCGCCGCACCGCGCAATTGTTCCCACGGATCAGACGGAAACGCCTTGCCGGTGCGTTCCAAGACAATCGCCTGGAAACGCTTAACGAGCTCCTGTTGGTCGGCGGCGGTGAGCAGCGCGTCGTCGATTTCGGCTTGGTAGCGCTCGTGTTTAAGTGAAGCGATGGCGACCTCGAAGGGTTCATGGTCTTCGTGCGGGCCTTTTTGCACGCCCAGCACGACATCGCCGTACATCTGAATAAAGCGGCGATAACAGTCCCAGGCGAAGCGGTCGTTCTGGGTAGCACGGGCGAGGGCGAGGACGGTCTGGTCGTTCAAGCCAAGATTAAGAATAGTATCCATCATGCCGGGCATGGATTCGCGCGCACCGGAACGCACCGCGACCAGCAGCGGAAAATTATCGGCGTCGCCGAAACGGTAGCCCATGATTTGTTCCATATTATGGATGCCTGCCTCGATATCGGCCTGCAGCGATGCCGGGTAAGTGCGGGCGTGATCGTAATAATAAGTACATACCTCAGTGGTGAGGGTAAAACCGGGAGGCACGGGAAGGCCGATGCGGGTCATCTCGGCGAGGTTGGCGCCCTTACCGCCGAGCAAGTTTTTCATCCCGCCGTTGCCCTCGGCGTGGCCGGAACCCCATGTATAAAGGTATTTAGGAGCCACGGGAGTGGGCGACTGATGAGTTTGGGAAGGCAGATGGGCGGGTGACATTAGAGGGGAATGTGCGGGTGTAGCCCGGCGAATGACTCATTAGTAAGTGAAGCGCCATGGACTGGCACATTGTGACACATATTGGGAGAATGTGTTCAATGCGATTTATTGGGATTTTGTGCGAGGGCCACTGGTCGCGCGATAAGGCGCAATCTCACCTGGCGGACAGGCGCAGTGGAGCGGCAACGTTATACTCATCCCCTTGCAGGCTTCGCTGAGCCTGCGGTTTGCCCCCTACTCGCGCAGCAGCGGGCTAAGCGCCGTCCACACGTTCTCCGCCACGATCCGGTGGCCGGCGGCGTTGGGGTGTACGCCATCGGCCAAGTTGAGCTCCAGTTCGCCGCCCACGGTTTCCAATAAAAACGGCAGCAGCGTGGCTTGGTTGGCTTCGGCGAGCGCCGGGAAAATGGCGGCAAATTTTTGCCGGTAATCCTCACCCATGCTCACGGGCATCTGCATGCCGGTGATGACGATTTTAACCGCCGGGTTTTTTACGCGCACCCGGTCGATGATGGCTTGTAGGTTTTTGGCGGCTACGGCGGGGGGCAATCCTCGCAGGCCGTCGTTGCCGCCGAGTTCGAGGACGAAAATGTCCACCGGCACGCGCAACACCCAATCGATACGGCGCAGGCCACCGGCGGTGGTTTCCCCGCTCAGGCCGGCGTTGATGACGCGGTAGGGCAGGGCGGCGGCGGTGATTTTTTGCTGAATGAGGCCGGGAAACGCCTGCGTGCTGGCGTCGTCCAGGCCGTAACCGGCGGTGAGGCTGTCGCCGTAAAAGAGGATGGTTTTGGGCGCGGGCTCGGCGGCGAGCAGCGTCGCGAATCCCAGCGCGATGGAAACGAGGAGCGAAATGATAACCTTCATCGGGTTGCGAAACGGTTGGCAGGCGATTGGGTCATGGCCCAACCATGAGTGAACACCCTATTTTAAAAGTCGAGCGGCTCACCCAAACCTATCCGACCACCGCCGGGCTGATCACGGTTTTGCATGAGGTGAGTTTTGCCCTGAGTGCGGGCGAGAGTCTGGCGATCGTCGGGCCGTCGGGCAGCGGCAAAACGACCTTGCTCGGGCTGTGTGCCGGGCTTGACCGGCCCAGTGGTGGCGAGGTGTCCATCTCGGGTGAGGCGCTGGGCGGACTTGGCGAGGACGAGCGTGCCCGGGTGCGCAATCAGCAGGTCGGCTTCGTGTTTCAAAATTTTCAGCTGATTCCGACGCTCACGGCGCTGGAAAACGTGTTGGTGCCGCTGGAGCTGCGCGGCGAAAGCGGGCGGGATGGCGAGGCGCGGGCGTTGCTGCAGCGCGTGGGGCTGGGTGCGCGCGAGGGGCATTACCCGATCCAGCTTTCGGGTGGAGAGCAGCAGCGGGTGGCGCTCGCGCGGGCGTTTATCAACAAGCCAAAGATTTTGTTCTGCGACGAGCCGACGGGTAACCTCGATGGGGCGACCTCGCATGCGATGGTCGAATTGATTTTTGGGTTAAACCGCGAAGCGGGTACGACGCTGGTGCTGGTGACGCATGACCTGGAGCTGGCGAAAAAATGCGGCCGGGTGCTGCGCCTGCGCGACGGGCGCGTGGTGGAATGAGGGTGAGGACGGCCAGGAACCGGAATTTTTGCCCGCGGCACACAGAAGAACCCTCCAACGCGAATAAAATACCGAGTCCTTAATCCGAAATTATGCCAATAGCTTAAAGGAAAGGGGCTATTTTTAACGCAAAGTCGCCAAGGCGAAAAGTTCGTAAAGTATTACAATGAAATGATTTTTTGCTCTTCTCTGCGCCCTTGCGCCTTTGCGTTAAAGCCTCAAATCGAAACGTGGGTGGCTTTACATCCCGAGGAACTTGATCGTCCTCTTCGGTGCCGAAGTGGGCACGCGCTGCAATACGAGGAAACCGCTGGTATCGACGCGCAGTTGCAGGCTGTTTTGTTCGGCCAACTCCTTGAAGAACGTGGCCAGACTGACCGTAGTGGTCGTCTCCATGTTGATTTCCGTGAGATCGGCGTCCGCATCGATGCGCACGCCCTTGATGGAGTCTTTCACGGCGGCGGAACGAGCCCCGGTGAGGCGGGCGTTGAGCGCCGTGAGCAATTAGTCGGCAGGGGAGTTGACGTAGTTGCGGGCCGTCATGCTGCCGGCCTGCTTCAGCCATTCCCAGTTTGCCGAGGAAAGTTCGGTCAAAGCGGCCGAGGGCGCTTCGGAGGTGGCTGGAGCGCCCGGGGACTCCGGTTCAGGAACCCAATTTTGCACGAACTGCTGGTCGGCAAAACTCAGGCGCGCGAGGGGCAGGGTGAAACGAACGCCGTCGGCGCGTTCGATTTCAATGGTGGTCTTGCTGGCATCGGTGTGCAGCAGGCGGGCGTTGATGGAGCGGCCCTGGACGTCGGTCCAGGTGCGCACGGTGTCGGCCTTTGCGGTGTTAAAGGGGTAACCGCAAAGCAGGAGGGTAACCAAGCAAGCGAGAGGCTTGATTGATTTCATACGGGCTTGAAGTCGTTTATATTTAAACGACTGGCAAGCGGTTTTACGTTTTTTTTACCCCGCTATGCCGATAAAAGGGTTTCGCACAGGCCGAGTAAGCGGGCGCGCAGGGGTTCGCTGCGGGCAGTGAAAGCGCGTTGCTGGCGCTCGTACTCCATGCGGCCTTCCGGGGTTTCAATCGGGATCGGGGAAAACCCCAGCGCCGCCAGATCGTAGGGGCTGGCGCGCATGTCGAGTTCGCGCAGATCGTAGGCCAGCTCAAAGCAGTCCGCCAGCAGGTCGCTGGGGGTGAAGGGCGCGAGTTTGGAGGCCCATTTGTAGAGGTCCATGTTGGCGTGCAGGCAGCCGCGTTGCTCGTGCTCGCTGAGGGTGTCGCGATTGGGCTGGTGTTTGTTGAGCGGTCGGGCCGGGGCGGTGAAAAACCGGAAGGCGTCAAAATGGGTGCAGCGCAGCGGTTGGCTTTCGACAATGCGGGCCAGTTCCTCGGGGGCGAAGCGCAGGGGGTAGGCGTTGTGGCGCACCTCGGCGGGGGTTTGGCGGTACACCATGGCCCATTCGTGCAGCCCGAAGCAGCCAAAGGCCGGCGCGCGCGTTGTCGTGGCGGCGAGCAGGTCGCGGATCCAGATCAAGGAGGTACGGCGTTTGGCGGGCAGGCTGGACGGATCGAGGCGGACGCCGGCGGGTGTTTCGCGGTATTCGGGCCAGCGGAGGAATTCGTGGGCGGCTTCACCGGCGAGGGTGACGTCGGGGCCCGGGTGCCATTGGCGCAGCCAGGCGGCGCGGAAGGCGTAGTAGGTGAATAGGAAGTCGTAGACCGGGTGTTTCTCGCCGCGGGAGGCGCGGGCGAGGTGAGGGTCCGCCCAAAGTGCCACGCGCTCCTGGTGGGCCTGTTGCTGGGCACGCCAGACGGCTTCCGGCAGCAACTGCGACGGCGGTGCGTCAGGGGAGGCGGGGGCGCCGACTGAAGGCGGGCGGGGCGCGGTGGAGAGGGGCATCGTGGGGAAGCGTGCGGCGGCAGGGCTGGCGTCGCCGTCAGGTGCGTCCTGAGTGGGAAGTTAGGCCTCCGGCATCGAGAACGAGCAGGAGTTGGAGAAAGAGAACGATTGCCGGAGGGTGCGGTCAGGGGATGCGCAACTTGGTTCCAGCAGTGAGGTTGTCCGGGTTGCGGATGACGGCGCGGTTGGCTTCGAGGATTTCGTTCCAGCGGTTGGAGTTACCGTAATACTGCTTAGCGATGCGCGAGAGGGAGTCACCCGCACCGACCGTGTGATAGCGGGCGGCGGCCACTGCTGGCGCTTCCAGTTTAACCACTGGGGGCTGCGCAACCGGGGCCGCGGGCCGGGCTGGTGGCAGGTTAAGCGTGATCGTTGGGAATGGGGCGGGGCGCGAGGGCGTGGTGCCGGCGGGCAGACTGCCGGCCAGGGCCAGGCGGGTTTTGGCCTGCTGGAGCTCGATGGCGGTGGCCTCCGCTGTGGCCTGGGTCTGCCGCAGTTGGTCGCGCGTGGTAACGAGTTCGGCGGTGGCTGCGTCCACGGTTTTGCGGGCATCGGCCAGGTCGACGGCAGCCGCGGCGGCGGCGGTGCTTTGGTCGGCAGCGGCGCGGCGGGCAGAGGTGAGCTGGGCGCGTAAAATTTCGGTCTCAGTGGTAGCGGCGGAGGCCGAGGCGGCTTGTGGGCGCAGGGTGCTTAACTCGGTGGTTGCGGCGGCGAGTTTGGCGCCCGTGGCGATGCATTCGTCGTTGATGCTGGCGAGAGCGGTCTGGAGACGGGTGATCTCGGTTTGTTGCAAGGTGAACGAGCGCAGGGCGGCGGCCAGTTGGGTGTCGGAGGTTGTCTTGGCTTTTTCCAGTTCGGCCAGGCGCGCTGCGGCCTCCAGTTCGGCCGGGTAGACTTGCGCCGGCATGGGCGTCTGGGTGGCCGCGTTCGGGGTGCGGGCTTCGCGCAGGAGATCCTGGACTGCAACGAGGTCGGCAGTGATTAGGCTGATGGTTTTGCGTGCGCCGGCCAAGTTTTCGACCGCTTGGGTCAGGCCAGTGCGTTGCTCTTCGATGGTGGTTTGGGCGGCGGCGAGTTGCGTGCGCAGCGCCTCCAGTTCGGCGGCGGTCGCGGGCGGGACGGCGGCTGAGGCGGGGGTCTTGGCGGCGGTAGCGGCGGCTTGGGTCGCAGCGGCCACTTGGGCGCGCAGGGTGGTTAACTCGGTGCTCGAGGCTGCCGCGGCGGACTGGAGCTGGGCGATTTGGCTACGCAGGCCGGCGACCTCGGCGGTTTGGTCAAGGGCGGTGCGCTGTTCGGCGAGCGTGCGTTGAGCGGCGGCGAGTTGGGCGCGCAGGGCTTCCAGTTCAGTGGCGTTCTGGGCGGCTGCGGATTGGGAGGCGGTGGCCGAGGTTGCGGCGGCCTGAGCGGCGGCAGACACCTGTGTGCGCAGGGCGGTTAACTCGGTGGCCGAGGTAGTTGCGGCGGATTGGAGTTGGGCGATTTGACCACGCAGGCCGGCGGCTTCGGCGGTGGCTTGGGTGAGTTGGGCGGTGAGTTGAGCCTGGGCCTGATCGCGGGACTTCAGCGTTTCGGCGAGGCGATCGCGCTCGGACTGAAGGGCAGGTAGGCTGCCGGAGGTAAGGGATGCGGCATCGACGCGGGCCTGGAGGGCGGTGATTTCGGCGTGTTTGGCGGCGAGGTCGGTCTGGGCGGTGGTGGCGAGGTGGTTGGCGTCGGTGAGGCGCGTGGTGAGGGAGGCCAGCTCGGTTTCGAGGGCCTTAACCGTGGCGGCCTGGGGAGCGGGGGCGGTCGGGGTGGCGGCGGCTTCTTTGACGGCGGCGAGCTCGGCGGTGGCGGTCTTGAGTTGTGCGGCTGCGGTGCGGCGTTCGGCGGCGGCGAGTTGAGCGGCGGCCTTGAGGTTGCCGCCTTCGGCTTCGGCGAGGGCTTGGGCGCGGCGGGCGGCGGTGACGTCGGCGCTGAGGCGCTCGAGTTTTTCGCGTTGCGCATTCACTTCGGAGGTGGATTTGGCGAACTTGGCGCGCAGTTCAGCGAGTTCGTTGGCCGTGGCGTTGGCGGAGATCTGGAGCTGGTCGCGCTCGTTGCGCAGCGACGTGAGTTCGGCGGCCGCGGGCGCGGGGGCTGCCGTGGTGACGGGGTTGGAGGGAGGGTTTACACCGCCGGCGAGGGTGCGGTTGGGGTCGGTGAGGCGGGCGCTCAGTAGGGTAATCTCGCGGTCTTTGCTCTGGAGGGCCGCTTCGGCGATGGCGATGCGTTTGCGGGTGTCGGCCAGTTGCGCGGTCAGCTCGGCCTTGACCAGCTCTTTTTCCTTATGGGCGGCGGCAAGCTCGATGCCGAGTTTGTCCGGGTCGGCGAGGTGGGGGGCGGCGGGGCGCGAAATCACCGGGGAGTTGGCGTTCGATTCCGCGCTGGAGGTGATGGGCGAGATGGCCGGACTGACCGGGTCGGCGATGGCGGCTTCGAGGCGGCGTTTGCCCTCGGCGAGGTCGGCGGGGCTCAACTGTTGGGTAAGGGTTGAAAGCGCCTTGCTGGTCGTGCCGTTGAGGCTGGCGAGGCTCAGCCAGACATAGGCCTGGGCGGGCTCGTAGGCGGGTTCGCGGGGGTCGGCCAAGGCGAGTCCGAGGGTGTATTGGGCGATGGCGTTGCCACGGGATGCCTTGGTGGTGAGTGAATCGACCTCGCTTGAGGTGAGGGCGAAGCTGGCGGGGGCGAGCAGCGCGGAGCCATAAAGACCAAGGACGAGGCTGAGACGCAGGCGGAGTGAGAGAGGGGTGGTCATGCCGTAAAAGAGATTAACCCTACACATGTCCGGCGCTGGCGGGTTTGCAAAGCGGCATTTGCAATGAGTGGGCGCTTGCCCCATTGCCGTTTTCTAACTGGAAAAAATAGTGCCACTTTTGGCTGCGCAAGGCGTCCAAGCTCTGCCATTTATCGCGTCCTATTCCTTTTTGCATGAAACCCACTCGCTTGCTTTTCTCGCTCGCAGCCCTGCTCGGTCTCGCGTTTTCCGCGTCGATGACCCCGTCCTTTGCCCAGTCGACGGTCACCGTTGACCGCGAGGTCGCTGCACCAACGACCTCGGTTGAGACCCGCACTTACGTGAAGGACGGCAAAACCGTGACTGAAAAGGTCACGACCACCACCGCCAAGGAGCGCGAGGCCGTCGCCAAAACTTACAAGGCCGCCATCTTCGTCGCCAATCGCGCCGGCCCGGTGGGCGATCCCAAGGTTCAGTCCCTCGAGGACTACGTTACCTCTCGAGTGACCGATCTGGGCGTCGGGGTCATCAGCCGTGAGACCTCCTCAAATGCCGTGGCCAAGATCGATGCACCCGGTTCCACCAACGCCCTCGACACCGCCCTCGCCCAGAATACTTCGGCCCTGCGCCTCGCCCAAACCTTGGGCGCCGATTACCTCCTGCAGGTTACTCTAGCCAGCTACGACGTCCAAGTGCGCGCCATTGACGCCTATGGCGTTAAGGCCGTTAACGAGACCCGCACCGTGCGCCTCACCTACAAGATTCTCGACGGCCAGTCCGGCGCGAGTCTCGCCTCCGACACCGTCAAGGTTTCCACGATCGTCCAGCAGACGCCCAACGCCATCCAAGGTGGCACCGACAGCCTCGATGAATTACTCGACCAAGCCTCCGTCAAAGTCGCCGCCTCACTCAAGTCGCGCATCGACAGTGGGCGTATCACGGCCCCCTCAGCGGCCAATCTCGTAACCATCACGCTTCAAACCGAGGCCGCCGATCTCACCATCCCCGACATCCGTATCGGCGTGGAAAACACCGTCGCCATTTCCGAGAGCAAGCTGAAGGTCTCGGCTCTTTCCGCCACCGTCGAGGTCGACGGCATCGCGGTGGGCACCGCCCCCGGCAAACTCACCGTGCGTCCCGGCCTGAGCAAACTCCGCATCACCCGCGCCGGCTTCAAACCCTACGAGCGCACCGTTAACTTCGTCTCCGGCCAATCGCTCACCGTTGCCCTTGAACTGAGCGACGAGGGCTACGCCCGCTGGAAGGATTCCACGACCTTCCTCAACGGCCTGAAGAACGGCGCTAAACTCACCGACGCCGAGGTCAAGGTTCTCGAGGGCAAGGCCAAGATGCTCGAACAAAGCGGCTTCAAGGTGAACACCACGGCCGCCCCCGCCATCACGGTTATCAACGAGTCCAACGACCGTGGTAACTCCGCGCGCAAGGACGCCGGCGACCGCTCGGGGCGCTCGATTTTCCCCTTCTAATCCGCGTCGCCTTCGCACTCATCTGCCGACCACCTTTTTAACCACACTCAACTCCCGCTTTTTCCTGTCATGAAATCACCCCGTCTCGCCTCCCTGCTTCTCATCGGCGTCGCGCTCACCGGCGCCCTGTTCGCCCAAGACGCCGCTCCGGCTTCGCCTCCCGCCAAGAAAAAAATCGCCATCACCAAGATCGCCCCCACCGACTCGGTTAAGGCCCGCATGACACAGCAGGGCGTCGGCCTCTCCCTTGCCAGTGTCCTCGAGGCGCTCGATTCCCAGGTCTATGACCGCGTGCTCAGCACCAAACGCTTTGAGGTTCTGGAGCGCTCCGACGCCGACGCTCTCGCCAAGGAATCCGCCGCCGCCGGTACGGTTTTCCAGTTCAACCAAGCCGACTACCTGCTGACCATCCGCATCGACGGCTTTAACGACCGCGTCGAAACCCGCCGCCTTGCCGCCCTAGGCAAGACCGTGACCGCCCGCGTCATCGAGATGTCAGCGGTGGCCAAGATCACCGAGGTTGCCACTCAGCGCGCCATCGCCAGCACCAACTTCCAAGTCTCGCGCCGCCAAGCCGACCAGCTCTCCGAAAACACCGTGGGTAAAAACGGCGAGTCCAGCGACATCCTGCTCACCGACATCACCCGCGAGATGGCGCAAAAAATCGCATCCCGCGTTGCCGACGCGATTTTCCCCGCCCGCGTCCTCGCCAAGCGCGACAAGGTCGTGACCATTAACCGCAACGACACCTCCGGCATCAAGGTCGGCCAAGTGTGGGAAGTCTTCATCCTCGGCGACGAACTGGTCGATCCCGACACCGGCGACAAAACCCGCGAAGAGGTTCTGGTTGGTAAGGTCAAAGTCAGCCGTGTGACCCCGCAGAACTCGCAGGCCGAGATCATCGAAGACACCGGCATCGACAAGCTCGCGCTGGTCCGCCTGAAGGACGACGTCGTCGAGCCGACCGACGGTTAACCTCCACCAGGGGGTGCCGCCCCGGAGGGACGACCTCCGTGTCGTCCTAGATCGAAAAAGTAGCGCAGACTTCCAGTCTGCTTCGGCCCGGGGACGTAGCGCAGACTTCCAGTCTGCTTCGGCCCCGGTTCTGGGCCAGCGACCGGAGGCAGACTGGGAAGTCTGCGCTACTTTTAACGATCCAGTTCACACGGAGTTGGATCCTCCCGCCTCAATTCCTTTCGTTCATTTCTTCCGCTGTTTTCATTTCTTCTAGTCGCACCTCGCCGCATGACATCGCTTTCCGCTTATAGCTTCTCGCCCACCCGCTTCGTTCCTCCGGCCGCTCTCGCCGCAGCCCTGCTGCTGCTCTCAGGTTGCCAAACCTACCAGCAAAAAGCCGAAGACCTCTCCAGTGCCTTTCGCGGCGCTAACATCGCTGCTGCGGTGGCCGAGGCCGACCGCGAGGCCGCCGCCAAGGCAGGCGGCAAAGACGAGCTGCTCTGGCGGCTTGAACAGGGTGCCGTCTTGCGCACCGCCGCGCTCGCCGACGTTTCCCAGCTTCCGGCCCCCGTCATCGTTGCCCCCAAGGATCCGACGGCTCCCATCCCGCCTGCGCCCACTCCGGTCGAAATCAGCAACGCTTACGCCAAGCGTTCTCTCGCCGCCTTCGGGCAGGCCGATGAGCGCATCGTCTACTGGGAGGAGCAGGCCAAAATCAAAGTCGGCAGCGAAGCCTTCGCTCTGGTTACCAATCAGGCCAACATCCCGTATCGGGGCCGCGCCTACGACAAGGTTCTCCTCAGCACCTACAATGCCCTTAGTTATTTGCAGCTCGGCCAGCCCGATGCTGCCCGCGTCGAGTTAAACCGTGCCCTCCAGCGCCAGCGTGACGCCGTCGAGCTCAACCAAAAGCACATCGCCGAGGCCCAGGCCCAGGCTGCCAAGGCCGCCAAGGGCGAAGTCCAGGACGAAAAGGGCAAGACGGCCGCCTACGACGTCGACAAGGCCCAGGCCGATCCCGCCACCGGCCCTGCACTCGCCGCCGCTCTCGCAGCCTCCACGGCCAACATGAAGGCGTACGGCGACTATGTTAACCCCTTCGCCGTTTTCCTCGACGGTCTGTTCTTCTCCATTCGCGGTGAGAACGGCGCCGACTGGGAGCGCGGTCGCAAATCCTTTGAGCGCCTCGCCGGCCTCGTCCCCGAAAATCCCTACGTCGCCACCGACGCCGCTCTCGGCGCCGCTGCCGCCGAGGGCAAAGCCCCCGAGTCGATCACCTACGTGATTTTCGAAACCGGCACCGGCCCCGTTCGCGACCAGCTCCGCATCGACATCCCTACGTTTATCGTCACCAGCAAACTCGCCTACGTCGGGGCCGCGTTTCCACGTCTTGAATACAACGCCAACTACTTGCCGGCGCTCACCGTCAGCGGTGGCGGCCTGTCGCTCTCCACCGCCACAGTGGCCAGCATGGACAGCGTTGTGGCCAACGACTTCAAAAACGAGTGGCCCACCATCCTGACGAAAACCCTCATCACCACCGCCACCAAGGCGATTATCCAGGCGGTCGTGCAAAAGCAGCTCGACGACCAAAATCCCATGCTCGGTTTCGCCGGAGCGGTTGCCATGACCGCGCTCAACGCCTCCACCAACATCGCCGACACCCGCACCTGGATCACCATTCCCAAGGAGTTCCAGTATGCCCGCCTTGCCACCCCGGCTGACCGCCAACTCACGGTTTCCGCCGGCGGCCAGACGCGCACGATTAAATTGGACCCAGGCTCCGTGAACGTGGTCTACGTCAAAAGCATTTCCGCCTCCTCGCCCCTGTTCGTCTCCCAATTTCTCCTCAAATGAACACCCATCCCCGTCTGCTCGTCTCCAGCCTTTTGGCCGCCGCTGCGCTCGTCGCTTTGCCCGGCTGCGCGACCAACGTGAACACCGTTGAGCGCGCCCAGTCCCAGGCCACCCCCGACTTCGTTTCCGACAAACGCGTGGTCACCGACAACACCCTTGCGCGCACCGTGCGCGTTAACTCGGTTAACCAAGCCACCGTTTCCGGCAACCTGCTCAAAATCCAGGTCGCCTTGGAAAACCTCAAAAACAACCCGCGCACCATCCGTTACAAGTTCGAGTGGATCGACCAGAGCGGCATGGCGGTGAATTCGCCCAACGAGACCTGGAAGACGCTCATGCTTCAAGGTCGCGAAACCACGATGATTTCCACGGTTGCGATCAACCCGCGCGCGGTCGATTTCGTCCTCAAGCTCAGCGAATATAAACCGTAATCATCCGTTTTCAGCCCCCACTCTTAGCTAAGAGCTATGAGCTTGGAGCTATGAGCTATGAGCTCTTAGCTCCCAGCTCCCAGCTCAACTTTCCCTATGACCACCTCCACCATCTCGCTCAAAACCGCATTGCTCGTCGCCGTGCTGGCGCCCGCCGCTCTTGTGTTCACCGGTTGTTCGACCAACCAGGTTCGCAACGTAGACTCCAAAGGCCCACAAGCCCTCAACACCAGCGGCATTAACTCCCAGGATTGGGCCAATGCCGCCGATCAACTCGTCGGCTCGCTGCTTTCCTCCGGCGCCCTTGACAAAGCCCCGGCTCAGCCCGCCGTGCTCGCCGTTGACCGCGTCATCAACAACACCCAAGCGCAGGTCGACACCGACTTGTTGATCAAAAAAATCCGCGTGGCCCTTAGCCAGACCGGAAAAGTTGCCATCACCAACACCATGGGGCTGGGCGAGCGCGCGGTGGTTGCCAGTGAAGCCGCCGAGATGGACGAGCTGACCACCGGTAAAAAAGCCAATCTGGTTGCTCCTCATTACACCCTCTACGCCAAGCTGATTCAGCAGTCGGATCGCATCAACAGCGTGACCCAAAACACCTACAGCTTCCAGATGTCGCTGATTAGTGTGAAGAGCGGCCTGACGGTGTGGGAGGACGAGCGAGAGATCGCCAAGCAGTCCAAGAAAGCCACCCTGGGCTGGTAAGTCCCCATTCGCGTTTAAGATGAGCTTAATGGACCTAGCTCATGAAGGTGCGAATCGCCGAGGGGAAACACCCTGAGCTCACGCTCAGGGCCACGGGGATTCTGTTCGCTGCGGGTGTGTTCGTTACGAGTATGTTCGCTGCGGGTGTGTTCGTTACGAGTGTGGCCTTGAGCGTGAGCTCAAGGATGCCGTAAGCCTCACTTGAACGCTCATTCGCATAAGTCCCGTGGTGCTCAGGCTCGATGCCTGAACACGGGTTGGAGGCCGGCTTTTGGCTGACTCTCCCACCCAAGATCGCCGCCCCTGCGTTTTACCGCGGGGCGGCTTTTTTGTGCACGTACACCATGCCGAGGCGGGGCGTTGGCAATGGCGGCGCTTGATTCAGCCACGCCTTGTTTTTTCCGTTGTGACGCGGGGCGCTTACTCCGATGGTGATCACCCTACCCGCACCGGATTTGGATGTTCATTACCCCCATGAAAAATTCCCAAGAACAGTTTCGCCTCGCCATCGACCGGATTGAGAAATTCAGCCCAGCCCCCGCAATTCTCGCCCGCGGTCTGACTTTGCTCCGCGATCCCCATTCAGACATCGCCGACATTGCCAAACTGGTGGGCAGCGACCCATCGATCACCGCCGACCTCATCCGCTGTGCCAACAGTGTGTTTTACGGTTCCAGTGAACCGAACCAGACGATCGGTGAAGCGATTCAAAAGATAGGCTCCAACGAGACGATTCGGCTCTTGAATTTGGCGGTCACCCGCGTCGTGGCCAAACAGCACTTGGGTTGCTACGGCATTTCCGCCGACGACTTCTGGGCCGAGAGCCTGTTTAACGGCCTGTTCTTGCGGAACCTGACCTCGGCTGCGGGCCGGGGCGATGCCGAACAAGCCTACACGGTGGGACTGCTCCGCTTCCTGGGGCGTCTGGCAATCAACCAAGCGATCGAAGACCATGGCGGCGGTTTATTTTGGGGCGGTAACGAGCCGATTTCCGCCTGGGAGCAGCAGAGCGTGGGGTTTGTTCAAGCCCAGGCCGGCGCCACCCTTTTGGGGAAGTGGAAATTCTCCGCTGAGATGATTCAGGCCATAGGCGCTCAGGATGATCCCGCGTCACTGCCCGCGCCCAGCTGGCTGGCCGAGGCGTTGCAGTTTACCTCGAGCCTTTTCCCTCAAGGGCTCGGGGTTCAGATGCAGCCGGCGCCAGTGGAGCGCGCCTTGGCCGATCCGGCCTGCGCCCGGTTTGTCGCCATGTGCAGCCTGAGCGCGGAGCAGATTCAGGGAATCGTTGAAACGACGTTTGATGATTACAGCCGCACGCGGCGCATGATCGATCCCGCCGTCTAGTAGGCAGTAACATGCAAAGTGTCGGATCAAACCAAGGCAGTTTGGCCGCGAAAGAACGCAAGGAGCGCAAAGAACAAACCCTGTATTTCTATGCGTTCTCTGCGTTCTTTCGCGGCTAAATGGATCGAGGTTTTTTTGGTTTTTCAGGGTCGGTAGAATGCGACAACTCGAAGGTTACTGCCTACTAGTGCTTACTTGCAATAATAAGTGATATTGTATCCGCTTTGTAGATGGGACGAAAAGCCGTGCGAATCACTTGTAGCGAGGGGGATCAGCAATCCCTAGAAAAACGGGCAACCAGCCGGATTGAGTCGAGGCAGCGAGTTGAGCGCGCCCGGATGATCCTTGGGTGCGTGAGTGGCGAGCAGGTGCAAGAGGTGGCGCGCCGCTGCAACACCAGGCCGAACACCGTAATAAAGTGGAGGGATCGCTTTGTGCTGCTTGGCATGAAGGGGCTGGATGATGCGGCACGGCCGGGCGCGAAGCGCACCTACGGTGAGGACTTTCGAGATCGGGTGCTGGCTTTATTGGAAGGGCCACCCCCTCCGGGGCAGGCGCGCTGGGATGGTCCAGCGGTGGCCCGTGTGCTCGGCGGCTCGGTGCACGCGGTCTGGCGAGTGCTGCGCAAGGAGGGCATTTGCCTGCAGCGCCAGCGCTCGTGGTGCGTGAGCACTGACAAGCAGTTCGCAGCCAAGGCAGCCGATATCGTCGGGCTCTACCTGAGCCCACCGGAAAAGGCATTGGTGATAAGTGTGGATGAAAAGCCTGGCATCCAAGCCCTAGAGCGCGCCACCGGTTACGTGGAGACCGACAATGGTAAAATCGTCCAGGGACTCAAAAGCACCTACAAGCGCCACGGTACACTCAACTTGTTCGCTGCCCTTGATGTGGCCACGGGCTTGATCAAGACGCAGAAAACCACCCTTAAGCGCCGGGAGGAGTTCCTGCTGTTCATGGACCAAGTGGTGGCGGATCACCCGCCCGAGAGAGAACTCCACGTGATTTTGGATAATTATTGCACCCACAAAAAGTGCGACGCTTGGCTCGCTCGGCACCCCAATGTCCACTTCCACTTTACCCCAACCTCGGCGAGTTGGCTCAATCAAGTTGAAATCTGGTTCGGCATACTAACAAGGAAGGCGCTACGGGGCGCGAACTTCAGAAGCGTCGCCGAACTTAGTCAGGCCATTGACGCTTTCGTCGCCGCCTACCTGCCCAATGCCAAGCCGTTCAAGTGGCGCAAGCGCGAGGTCAAGGGAAGCCAACTCAGAAATACTATCATTAATCTACGCAATTAAGCACTAGTAGGCTGTAACATTTAAAGTGTCGCATCAAAAATCCAAGGCAGTTTGGCCGCGAAAGAACGCAAGGAGCGCAAAGAACAAGCACTGTATTTCTATGCGTTCTCTGCGTTCTTTCGCGGCTAAAAGGCTTGATGTATGGCTTTGATTTTAAGGGGGCTCGGGATGCGACACTTTAAATGTTACAGCCTACTAGGGTCAGCAGGCCGGATGGATTACGCTTGGTTTTAAAGCACAAAAGAGCCCCTCGATGGAGGGGCTTTTTTTGTGGCCGGATCAGGTACTCGTCCAGCTGGGCGGTGTGCGGTTCAAGCGGTGCCTGCACCGCGCTTCACCCGAGGGACCAGCTCAAGGGGCGAGCTGGGTGACGTAATCCATCAGCGGCTTCACTTCGGCCGGGATGGGGTTGACGAAGTTGCCGTACAGCAGCTCGGGCAAGTCGTAGTCCAGCGCGTAGAAGGCGCGGTTAACGGCGTCGCTACGGGTAATGTAACCGCTCTTTACGGTGGCGCCGGCAAAGAGGCCCTTCTTGTTGGTGTAAACGAGAACGGGTACATTGAGCAGCAGCTGATTGGATTTTTCAGCATCTGCGGCGCGCGGGCCGGCGACGGCGGCGGCATCCACACCGATGTTAAAGCGGCCTTCGAAAAGCAGGCGCGGGGTCGCTTCATCCATCAGCACGTAAATCGACTCGACGCTGGAGCCGCCCAACTGGAGGCCGAGGCTGGCTTCGCCGGCACGCACCACCACCGGAATGCTCCAGCGGCCGTTGGATTTTTTGACCAAAATGGTGCCGAAGCCCTCTTGAAAGCCAAGGATGAGGCCGCCCTTGAACTGGGTGGTGATCACCAATCCCTTGGCGCGGTGCAGCACCTCGGACGGGATGGCGCGCGCGGGGTCGGCCTGGAACTCGCGCAGGATGGCCTCGCAGGTTTCCATGCGTTTGACGAAGCGCTCGCGGTCCTGGGCGGAGTCGGCCCGGAGTGACACGGTGAGGGCTAGCAGGATGACGAGTGAAAGCAGTTTTTTCATAGCGAAAGGCGGTGGAGATAAGATTCACGCCGATTGCGGCGCACGTTGAAAGGGGGAGTCGCGGACGTGGCATTTGTCAAGGTCAGTCCAGCTCTCGGGCGGCCAGACCCTCTTCGTCCCAACCCAAGAAATGGCCGAGTTCGTGCAAGTAGGTGATGCGAACCTCGTCGCGAAAAACCTCTTCGTCGGCCTCCGCGAATTCCCAGAGGTTTTCAAGAAACAGCACGATTTCAGCCGGCATGGGCTGGTCCTCGCTCAGGGCGGCACCGTGCGCTGAGCCCGTGAACAGCCCGAGAATGTCGGGCTCGAAACCGGCGGCGATGAGTTCGGCATCGGGCAACGCCTCGTAATGCACGGGCACGGCGGCGGCGAGGGGGCGCAGCTGCGGCGGCAGGGACTTTTGCGCGGCTTCGACGACCGAGGCGGCCAGTAGCGTGAGGTCGGTGGGCGTCATGGCTGTTATTTCACGCCTTCAGGGTTTCGGGAGGAGCCGAGTCCGAAAAGCCCCAGCGCCCAGCCGGCCAGGGCTGCCGCGGCTTTGCTCCAGCGCTGGTCAAAACCGTAATATATAAATCGCCAGGCCTGGAGCACCGCCCGCCGGCCCTGCCAGCCCGCCGCCAGAAGTTTATCAAAACCGTGCGCTGAGCGTGTATAAAAATAAGTGCTGTTGCGGTGGAGCAGGCGCACTCTCGCCACCGGCATGTCGGCAAACACATGCGTGTTTCCGTTTTTAATAAATGTCACCTTGCGCCCGACTTGATGTGAGAGTTCCAGCGCGGGCACCAGCCAGACGCCGGCGCCGGCCGCATTGATCGCCAGGCCGAGGGCGAAATCATATAGATCCAAAAAATAGGCGCTGTCAGGGAGCTTGAGCTGATGCAGCGAGGGCAGGTGCAGCAACATGCCGGAAGCCGGCAGGAAATCGCATTCCACGGGATCCGTTATATAAAAAACGGGGCGACTGCGGAAGCGGTCAAAGCGCAGCGGCGCGTTGGGCTGGCCGTCGTCGCGGTTGCGGGTCAGCGGCGCAACGAGGCCGACTGGAATAGGGATGGATTTTATCAGGCACTGGTGGTCCTCGACTAAATCGGCCAGCAGTCCCGGGTTTGGCTCGCTGTCCTGGTCGAGAATCCACAGGTAATCCACCCCGGTTTCAATGCCCCAGGTGATCGAGCGATTGATCGCCCCGGCGGTGCCTTCGTTGGCGGGCAGGTGGTGATAAAGGATGCGGGCGGGGGCGTGCGTTGGCGGTAACGGCAGAGCGAGCGGCGCGGGCGAATTATCCACCAGCCTGATGATCGCCGGTGCGCACGTTTGCGCCTGAACCGCAGTGAGCACCCGCGCCAACGCCGCGGCATCCCGATAGGCGGTGACGTGGACCGCTATATTAAAAATAACCGGACTCGCTGTCATGTCGCCGTGGTGCTCAGCGTGGGTGTCACGGGTGGCGGGCTGCGAAAGGTGAACTGGGAGTGAAGTATATAGGCGAGTGTGGCACTCACCGGAATTAATAAAAGTCCGGCCAGGTATTCGGTGATGCCGGTTTTTAATAAAGCCGTAAGAAGCCCGACGTTGACTCCATAGAGAACGGCGTAAACCAGCGCAAAGCGCACGGCGGTCGCAGTTCCTCGGCCGCCGCTGGTTTGTTTAAACACCAGTTTGCGTGTCGAGATGAAGTTGAAGCAAACGGCCAGGATGGTCGCCACCAAATTGGCGAGAGAGTAGTGCAGGCCCAGATAAATGAAGAGGGCGAACAGCCCGTAGCCCACCGCTGAATTAAGAATGCCGACCAGCAGGAAGCGGAAAAAACGGGCCTTCTGGGTGAACTTAAACGTCATGATTTTATGGGTATGGGTAACGTACCCAAGCTGGGCAATCGCGGAGTGCGCCGGATGCTTGGGGCGGCGGGGCTTTTGCCCTTGCCCGCGCTCTGCGAGGCGTTGCACTCGACTCTTTCTTTAACATGGCTGAACCCACCGCCCTCCCCGCCTCGCTCCCCAACGCCGACCACGTCCTCCTCATCGTCAAAGAGCTGGGGCCTTCGGTCAAAGTCCACCAGGTCGCTACGACCGCCCAGCTTCTCAAGGACGGCGCCACCGTCCCCTTCATCGCCCGCTACCGCAAGGAGATGACCGGCGAGCTCGACGAGGTCCAAATCACCACCATCCGCGACCGCTTGGAGCAACTCGCCCAGCTCGACGAGCGCCGCGCCGTCATCCTCGCTTCGCTCAAGGAGCGCGGCCTGCTCACTCCGGCCCTCGATAATCAGATCGCGTTGGCCGAAACCCTCACGCGGCTCGAAGACATCTACCTGCCGTTCCGTCCCAAGAAGCGCACCCGCGCCACCATCGCCAAGGAAAAGGGCCTGGAGCCCCTCGCCGAACTCATCTGGGCCCAAGATCCCGCCACCGATTTCGCTGCCGCCGCCCAGGCTTATGTCGGCCGCGAGTACCAGCCCGACGACGGTAAATCACCGCCCACTCCGGTGCAAAAAATCGCCACGCCCGAGGAGGCGTTTGCCGGTGCGCGCGACATTCTCGCCGAGCGCGTTAGCGATGATGCCGCTGCGCGTGAAAAACTCCGCTCCATCTACCGCGAGTCCGCCGTTATCACCTCCAAGGTGATCGGGGGCAAGGAGGCCGAGGGCGCCAAGTTCAAGGACTACTTTGAGTGGTCGGAGCCGCTCGCCAAGTGCCCCTCGCACCGCCTGCTCGCCATGCGCCGTGGTGAAAAGGAGCTGTTTTTGATGATGCGCATCACGGTCGACGAGCTGCTCTGCCTCGCCGAACTGGAGCGGCTTTTCATCAAAGCCACCTCGCCGGTCGCCACCGCGCAACTACGCCTGTTGCTCGCCGACACCCTCAAGCGCCTGCTCGCTCCGGCCATGGAAACCGAGTTCCGCCTCGATTCCAAAAAGAAGGCCGACGCCGACGCCATCAAGGTGTTTGCCGACAACGCCCGCGAATTGCTTCTGGCCGCTCCGCTCGGTCAACGCGCCGTGCTCGCCCTTGACCCGGGCTTCCGCACCGGTTGCAAAACAGTGATCCTCGATCGTCAGGGCAAACTGTTGCACAACGACGTGATTTACCCCGACCGCCACGAGGTCGAGGCCGCGGAAAAAATCAAAGGCTTTATCGAGTTTTTCAAAATCGAGGCCATCGCCATCGGTAACGGCACCGCCGGCCGCGAGACCGAGGCCTTCGTCCGCGGGCTGAAACTCCCCGCTTCGATCACCGTGGTCATGGTCAACGAGTCGGGCGCCTCCATCTATTCGGCCAGCGAGGTGGCGCGCGAAGAGTTCCCCGACCACGACCTGACGGTGCGCGGCGCCGTGTCGATTGGCCGCCGCCTGATGGACCCGCTCGCCGAGTTGGTGAAGCTCGACCCGAAGAGCATTGGCGTCGGCCAATACCAGCACGACGTCGACCAGAACGCTCTCAAGCGCTGCCTCGACGACACCGTGATTTCCTGCGTGAACGGCGTGGGCGTCGAGCTCAACACCGCCTCCAAACAGCTGCTCGCTCAGGTCTCGGGGCTCAACAGCCGCAGCGCCGCCGCAATCGTCGCCCGCCGCAACGACAAGGGAGCCTTCAAAACCCGCGCCGACCTCTTGGACGTGACGGGCCTCGGCCCCAAGGCCTTTGAACAGGCCGCCGGCTTCCTGCGCATCCACGATGCCGCGCACCCGCTCGACGCCTCGGCGGTGCACCCCGAGCGTTATGCGCTGGTTGCCAAAATGGCCGCCGACCTCGGCTGCACCGTGGCCGATTTGTTGCGCGACGAAAAGCTGCGCAAAAAGATCAATCTCGCCGCCTACGTCACCGAGGCGGTCGGTTTGCCGACGCTCACGGACATCTTGGCCGAGTTGGCCAAACCCGGCCGTGACCCGCGCGAAAAGTTTGAAGCCTTCAGTTTTCAGGAAGGCGTGAACAAACCCGAAGATTTGAAGCCCGGCATGAAGTTGCCCGGCCTGGTGACCAACGTGACGGCCTTCGGGGCGTTTGTGGACATCGGGGTGCACCAAGACGGACTGGTGCATGTGAGCCAGTTGGCGGACGGGTTTGTCAAAGATCCGGCGGCGGTGGTGAAACCGGGTCAGAAGGTCAGTGTGACGGTGACCGAAGTCGATTTGGCACGCGGGCGTATTGCGTTGTCGATGCGCAGCGCGCCGCAATTGGGTGCGAAGACCGGTCAAGCCGGCCCGCGCACGAGCCCGGGGCAAGCCCGCCCGGCCCCGGCTGCCGCTCCGGTGGCGAAACCCGCGCAGTCGTTGACCAACGACTGGTTCGCCGCCGCGCTCAACAAGAAGCGCTGAGCGGCAGCCCCGGCGCATGCGCAGGCACCTGTGCCTGCGCCCCCCACCCCCGCGCCACCCCCTACGCCCACCGCGTCCACCCTCGCAGCCGACCCTCGCAGCCGCGCACCCTCGCTGAATCAGCCGAATCCACCCGGTGGCGATCCCTTTATCGCGAACCGGCAAAACCAAAGTGTCACCTATTAGGTGACACTTTGGTTTAAAGGTTTACCTGAGCAGCCGGAGTTTACGCGGCGCAGATGGGTGAGGGAGCTTTCCAGCGGCCAGGGGACAAGCCAGAAAAGTGTCACCTATCAGGTGACACTTTTCGAAAGCTGCATAGCGGTGTGGGCATGGACTACTCACACCCGCGCCTGAACGCCGCGTTGGCTTTGGGGGCAGGACTTGAACTGGCCGCCGTAGCAACCGCCCGCGCGCTCAAAGACGCCTATAAGCACACCCGCCCTCCGCGCTGCGAAGCACTCAAACCGGGCTCCGACACTCCCTTGTGGAACGAGCTTTCCCTCGTCCTGCGCCAGCAAAAATGGGCTTATGGCGAGAAGGCCCGCTTGGGCCGTATTCTCGGCGTACCGCGCCAGCGGGTGGACGACTATATTGTCGGCCGCCGCCGTTTGCCCGATGCCGAGCGCACACTCCTGCTCCTGCATTGGCTAAACTCCCGCCAGCACGGCATTCACTTGTCCTGATTCGCCAATCTTAAGTGTCACCTAATAGGTGACACTTAGGATTTGGTCTGGGTGAACGAACGACCTTCTCGGTTGCCGCCCTGCTCCGACCGATCCGACCCCGCTCTCAACGCGGCGTGTGCTTAGAGTCGGGCGTGGCGCAGGCGCAGGGCGTTGGCCACCACACTTAGCGAGCTCAGGCTCATCGCCGCCGCCGCGAACATCGGGCTCAGCAGCCATCCGGTTAATGGATACAATAGTCCCGCCGCCAGCGGGATGCCGGCCGCGTTGTAGAAAAACGCCCAGAATAGGTTCTGCTTGATGTTGCGCAGCGTCGCCCGACTCAGGTGCACCGCCTTCACCAGCGCGCGCAGATCGCCTTTGACCAGCACCAGACCGGCGCTGTGCATGGCCACATCGGTGCCCGTGCCCATCGCGATCCCGATGTCGGCGGCGGCCAAGGCAGGCGCGTCGTTGAGGCCGTCGCCGGCAAACACCACGACCTCGCCGCGCGCCTGGTGCTCGCGCACGAGCTCCTGTTTGCGCGCCGGAGTCACGCCAGCGTGGAACCCGTCGAGGCCGAGTTCGTCGGCCACGGCGCGGGCGGTGGCCTCACGGTCGCCGGTGACCATGTAAATTTTTAACCCCAGCCGGTGCAGTTCGGCGATGGCCGCAGGCGTGGAGGCTTTGATCGGGTCGGCCAGCGCAATCGTGCCCGCGAAACTGCCGTTTAGGGTGACGTCGATCACCGTGGCGGTGGCGTGGTTGTCGGGGCGCTCGGCGGCGCGGGCGACGCGCACGGTGCGTTCGGCCACGCGGGCGCTGACGCCCTGACCCGGTTGGGCGCGGAAATCGCTGGCGGGGGCGAGGGGCAGGTTGCGCTCCTTGGCTGCGGCGACCAAGGCACGGGCGAGCGGGTGTTCGCTGGGCGACTCGGCGGCGGCGGCGAGGGCGAGCAGCTCGTTTTCGGGCATGCCGTTCTGGGGCGTAATGGCGACGACACGGGGTTTGCCCTCGGTGAGCGTGCCGGTCTTGTCGATCAGTACGGTGGTGGCGGCGGTGAGGTGTTCGAGGGCGGCGGCGTCTTTGACGAGAACGCCCGCCTGCGCGCCGCGCCCGATGCCGGTGACGAGTGCCACCGGCGTGGCCAGACCGAGGGCGCAGGGGCAGGCGATGATGAGGACTGCGACCGCGTTGACCAGGGCGGGGATGAAGGCCGGCGCGGGTCCGAGCCACAGCCACAGGATGAAGGTGAGCGCCGAAATCGCGGCGACCGTGGGCACGAACCACGCCGAGACGCGGTCGGCTACGCGCTGGATAGGCGCTTCGCTGTCCTGCGCCTGTTCGACCAGGCGGATGATTTGCGCGAGCAGCGTGTCCGCGCCAACGCGTTCGGCGCGGAACAGGAATGAGCCGGTGGTGTTGAGCGTGCCTGCGCTGACGGGGGCACCGGGGGATTTGGCGACGGGCGCGGGTTCACCGGTGAGCATGGCTTCGTCCACGTCGCTGCCGCCCTCGGTGAGCGTGCCGTCCACCGGGACTTTTTCGCCCGGGCGCACGCGCAGCACATCGCCCGCGACGATCTCGGCGAGCGGGACGTCTTCCTCGACGCCGTCGCGCACGCGGTGGGCGGTGGCGGGGGCGAGCTCCATCAGGGCGCGAATGGCCGCATCGGTGCGAGAGTGGGCGCGTTGCTCTAAAATCTGACCGAGCAAAACGATGGTCGTGATAAACGCCGCCCCCTCGAAATAGAGCGGCACGCCGTGATCGGCCAGGTGGAGGGAGGCGGGGAATTTGTGGCCGAACAGCACGGCGGCCACCGAGTAAAAATACGCCGCGCCCGTGCCGGTGACGGTGAGCGTAAACATGTTGGTATCAAGCTCGCGCAGGGATTTCCACCAGCGGCGGATGAAGAACGCGCCGCACCAGAAAAACACCGGGGTGGTCAGGGCCAGTTGCAACCAGGCGGATAGGCGCGGGTCGAGATGCGGAAAGCTGGCGGGGGCGAGCATCGGTCCCATCGCGAGGACGAGGACCGGCAAGGTGCAGGTGAAGGCGACCCAGAAGCGCGGACGCAGCACGCGTTCGTCGGGCAGGCCCATGTAAACCGGTGCGGCGGGTGCGGGAGCGGGAGTGTGGGGGCCGGGCGAATGGCAGCAGGACGGCGTGGTGGTCATGGCGAAGAAGCGGAGCGAGTGTAGGCGCGCACCCTAAGCATCCAGGTGCCGAGCGCGAGCGTGACGGCCAACGAGTTGGCTTATTTTGGTAATGCGAACGAGAGAACCGAAGGCGCGCCGCGAGTCTCCTTAACGTTTCCGGTGGGTCGGCCGCAATCCGTTGGCCACCAAAACACCCAATGACACAAAAACGCGGCCCCAAATCCCTTTTACCGCGAAGGCTGTAAGGCATGGGGCGTGCAGGCATAACCACCGTTGAGCCAAGCCCATAGGCGGGACGCCCATGCCACGTTAGGACCAAGCCCATGGGCGGGACGCCCGTGCCACGTTAGGACCAAGCCCATAGGCGGGACGCCCGTGCCACGTTAGGACCAAGCCCATAGGCGGGACGCCCATGCCACGTTAGGACCAAGCCCATAGGCGGGACGCCCATGCCTGGAGTTTGGCCTCAAAACGAGTTGAGATCCGTCCCCCAGCTAAGGTAGAAGCGTACCGCAGGTAGCAACGGCATGGGTTTCGATGCGTTCGTTGACGTGCGGGTGGCTGTTGCGAAGTCTGCGAAACTCTCCGGAGTGATCAGCTCAGATCGCCATACATGATGCGCAGCACCTGTGTGGTTCTTGGCACGAGTTAAACGGCCAAACTCCAGACCTTGAGCTCACGCTCAAGGCCACGTTCGGGCGGGTGCGGCCTGGAGTGTGCCTTTGCCTGGGTGGCTTTGGCTCGGTGTGGCTTCGTGCGTGAGCACGAGGTGTTTTTTCTGGCTGCGGTGCGCCGAATCCTTGAGCTCACGCTCAAGGCCACAAGGAGTGTGTTCGCGAAGAGTGTGGCCTTGAGCGTGAGCTCAAGGATTCGGCTGATCTGCGTTCGACTAGTCAGGGGCCAAACTCCAGCCATGGGCGGGACGCCCATGCCACGTTAGGAGCTAAGCCCATGGGCGGGACGCCCAAGGCGCTCAGACTCATCCGACGTGGCACGGGTGACCCGACCGTGGGGTTTGAGTCAAAAAGCATTCATCGGCTTTTATTAACAGGTAGTTACGTTGCCCTTAGCGCTCCTTTGCGAGCCTTCGCGGTTAGATCGATCGAGGCCTTGGTTTTTGTCTCATTGGGGGCTTTTCGTGGCCAATGGTTTGAGGTCTCACCACCGGCACTGTCGAAGAACCCCGTTTTTCGGCTCAAGTAAATGGCCTGCCGTGCCGTTAGTAACCAAACTATGGTGTTTTTATCGCGGAAAAGGCTGACGGCGTTTCAATGGCTGGCGGCTTGCGGGTTGGCATTGGCTTTCGTGGGCGCACCACTTGCCCGCGCCCAAACCCCGCCGCCAGTCGATGCCGGCAGCCTGCTGCAGCAGCAACAAAACCAGCCCGCGCGCGCTACCTTTCCGCCTGCCTCGGGCGATGCCGTTGTGCCGCCAACCGATCCGACTCCGGCCCCGCCTCCAGCTCCGGCCAAAGCGGAGGTCAGTTCCGCCGTTGTGGTCGTCACCTCCTTCAAGCTCACGGGCGCTATCTCCGTATTCACCCCAGAGCGTCTGCACGCGGCCCTGGCTGGTTATCTTAATCGCCCGTTGAGCCTAGCGGATTTGCAGGCAGCCGCCCGCAGCTTGACCGAGCTCTACCAAAAGGGGGGTTACTTTTTGGCGCGCGTTTACCTACCCAAGCAGGATGTCACCGAGGGGATCGTCACCTTGGTGGTTAGCGAGGGACGCGTGGATTCAGACCAGGGCATCCGCATCGAGGGCCAGGGGCTGCGGTTAAAACCCTCCGTGGTGAAGGGCGTTCTCGGCCGTGCCGCGCCCAGCAACCAGCCGCTAAAGCGGGCGGACCTAGAGCGCGGTTTGCTGCTGCTCAATGATCTGCCTGGCATCGGGGCCAGCGCTAACCTCGAACCTGGCCTCACCCCGGGCACCACCCGCATCGTTGCGGACGTGAAAGAGGCGTCGCTGTTTAACGGTTTCGCTCTGCTCGACAACTACGGCAGCCGCTACACCGGGGCCAACCGCGCCAGTGCGGGGTTTAACTTCAACGACCCGCTCGGCTATGGCGAACAGCTCACGGTGCAGGCCACCCAATCGCAGCGCTCGGCGGGCGCCAACTACACCTATGGGCGGGTGGGCTATTCGCAGCCGGTCGGCACGGCGGGAGCCCGGGCCGGTGTGGCCTATAGCAGCATGGCTTACAGCGTGGGTGAGGAGCTGGCCAACCTCCGCGCTGAGGGCACGGCGCAAACTTGGACGGGGAACGCGCGTTACCCGCTGATCCGCAGCCGTGAGCGCAGCCTCTACGCCACGGCCGCCTATGATCGCAAAACCCTTTATAACGAGGCCGCCGGCGCCGCCACCAGCGACAAGCTTGTCGATTTGGCCACCACGGGGCTCGATTTGGAGCAGTCTGATGCTCTCGCCGGCGGGGGCTACACCTACGCCGGGCTCTCGTTCAGCGCCGGTCAGCTCGATTTGGGCCGGAATGCGGCCAGCCTCAGTTCTGACCAAGGAACCGGCGGTGCCCACACCCAAGGCAGTTTCCAAAAAATCAACTGGCATGCCGCCCGCCTGCAGCGCGCCACCGAAAAGCTTAGCTTCGCGCTGCTCACCACCGGGCAGTTCGCCAGCTCCAATTTGGACAGCGCCGAGCGTTTTCAGCTGGGTGGCCCCAGCGGGGTGCGGGCCTATCCGACCGGCGAGGCCGCAGGCGACGAAGGCGTGCGCGCGACGTTGGAGGCGCGCTACTTCGTGGGTTCCTTTGGCGCTTGGGGCGATGTGAACGTGCAGGCGTTTTACGACTGGGGGCGGGTGCGCCAGTTTAAGGACGCCGACGGGCAAACCCTCACCACCCCGAACGATTACACTCTCAGCGGCTTCGGCCTGGGGGTGACGCTCAGTAAATCGGCGCGCTATGAGGCCCGCCTGCAGTGGGCCCAAAAAATCGGCGACAATCCCGCCGCCAACACCCAGGGCAACGACTCCGACGGCACCCGCCACCGCAGCCGCGTGTGGGTCAGCCTCACCACTTTCTTCTAATTTTGGACTCCCCGCGCATGAAACACATATCCTGCCTCACGTCCACGGGCTGCGGCCCGATCAAGCTCCTCGGTGATTGCCTGGCCGTCGTCCTCGCGACCCTGCTGAGCGTCGCGCCCGTCCAGGGCCAGATTTTGCCAATCGTCCTGGCCCCCGCCCCCACCGCGCTGCCCACCGGGGCCAACGTCGTCTCAGGCGTGGCGAGCCTTCAGCAAAGCGGCGCCAACCTGACCATTACCCAGTCGTCCCAGCAGCTGATTACGAACTGGCAGACCTTTAACATCGGCAGCGACGCGAGCGTGCGTTTTGTGCAGCCCAGCGCCTCGAGTGTGGCGCTCAACCGCGTGCAGTCGTCCGACCCCAGCGCGATCTACGGCTCGCTCAGCTCCAACGGGCAGGTGTTTTTGCTCAATCCTGCCGGCGTGATTTTCGGAGCTTCGGCGCGCGTGGACGTGGGCGGTCTGGTGGCCTCCAGCCTAGCGCTGAGCGACGCGGGCTTTTTGGCCGGGCGCCATGCGTTCGAGAAAAACGCCGGTGCGGCGGCCGCCTGGGTGGTCAATGCCGGGCAAATCCGTACCGCCGAGGGCGGCTACGTGGCCTTTCTCGCCCCGCGGGTCGAGAACCAGGGCACGATCAGCGCCGCTCAGGGCTCGGTGGCCCTGGTGGCCGCCGACAAGGTGAGCCTGAACTTTGACGGGCAGCGTTTGATTAACTTCACGGTCGACCAGGGCGCGCTCGATGCCCAGGTGCAAAACAGCGGGCGGCTGCAGGCCTCGGGCGGCGCGGTGCTGCTCTCGGCGCGTGCGGCGGACCATTTGACTCAGTCGGTCGTCAACCAAAGCGGTGTGATCGAGGCGAGCAGCCTCACGACCAAGGGCGGACGCATCGTGCTGGAAGGCGACGCGATCACCCTCTCCGCCGGCTCGCGCACTGAGGCCACCGGCCCAACCGGCGGCGGCGAGGTGCTGGTGGGCGGGGACTGGCAGGGCGGCGGCCCGCTGTATCAGGCCACCACGGTGAAGATGGAAGCGGGCGCGAGTATCGATGTTTCGGCGACGCAGGCCGGTGACGGCGGCAAGGTGGTGCTGTGGAGCGAGGTGGCCCAATCCGAATCGCGCACCACCGTGCAGGGCAGCATTTTTGCCAAGGGCGGCCCCGTCGGCGGCAATGGCGGCCAAATCGAGACCTCGGGTTACGTGGCCGAAGTGGGTGGCGCCACGATTTCTGCCTCCGCCGCCAACGGAGTGGGCGGCCTGTGGCTGATCGACCCGACCGACGCCACCATCGACCAAACCATCGCGAACACCTACGTCGCCACGCTCAACGGCGGCACCAGCGTCCTCAACGAGGTTTCGGGAAATATCTCGATCGATTCAGGCGTGACCTTGGCCAAAACCGTCGGCGGCGATGCCACCCTAACGCTCAAGGCGACCGGGGACATCGTGTTTAACAGCAGCGTGGCGATTAGCTCCACGCTGGGTAAATTGAACACCGTGTTGTGGGCCGACAGCGACAGCAACAGCAGCGGCAGCATCCGCCTGCTTAACGGCTCCAGCATCATCAGTAACGGGGGCGACATTACCATGGGCGGCGGGGCCAACCCGCTCAGCGGCGCGGCATTTGGTGATCGCGGGGTGGATTTGGATTCCAACGTGACGCTCACTGCGGGGGCCGGGAGTGTTTCCCTGCGCGGCACCAGCAATCGCAGCACCGGTGACACGGGCATTGGCGTGCGATTGATCGACCATGTGGTCGTGACGGGGGCCGACATCACGGTGGTGGGAACGGGTTCGGCCAACGCGGGAAGCGCCGATCGTAATTGGGGCGTGTCGTTGGAGGCCACTTCGTCGATCACGGGCACCGGCACGGTGGCGATTACCGGTACAGGCGGCGTTGGAAGTGGCAGCAGCGTAAACGGCAATAACAACCAGGGCATTTTTCTGGACTCTAGTTCTTCGATTACGGCCAGCGGCAGCGGGGCGATGACGCTCACCGGTACCGGTGGCGGAACCGGGACTTCGACGACCAATTTCGGCATTTATCTTTTGGGCAGTAGTGTGGTTAAAACGACCGGCGCTGGTGCGCTCTCCCTCGTCGGAACGGGGGGCAATGGAACCAACGGACTATTTGGCGTCAAAGTTAACGGCTCTACGGTGTCGGCAGAGGGTGTCGACGCGGGATCGACCGTTTCCATCACCGGCACGGGGGGCACGGGCCAAACCGGTAGCGGCGCGACTCATGGCGTCAGCATAGAAAACAGTGCTGTGGTCGAATCGGCAGGCGGCAACGTGACGGTAACCGGTACCGGCGGAGGCAATGGCAGCGGCTCCTACAACATGGGAGTTGTTGTTCAAAGTGGAGGAATTGTTCGGTCTGGTGGGGCGGGCACGCTGGCCATTGCAGGCACCGGTGGTTCAGGCGCGGGTTCCAACCAGTACGGTGTGCTGTTAAGTGGCGGCAATATCAGATCGGCCGGCGGTGCCATTGGCGTTACGGGTGTAGGCGGCAGCAGCGGCGGCACCGACAGTTTCGGTATCATCGCTGAGAGCACAAGTACCGTGGGCGACAACAGTTCAGGTGCTATCACTTTGCACGCCACCGGCGCCAGTGGGAGTTCCGATCTTAATGTGGCGAGTACGGCTTTCGGGGGTGCCAGCTACGCGGGCAACATCGCCATCAACGCCAATACGTTCTCTTCCTATTCTGCTTCTACGCTTCAAACCACGGGTGGACTCACCATTGCGCCCCGGACATCGTTTAGTTCGACGTTTACCTGGAGCGGTTCCAACGCGGGATCGCTCACCGGTTTGACGATCAACAGTTTGTCGTCACTTGGCGGGTTGACCCTCGGCAAGAGCGGTAACACGGCTGACCTGACCATCGGCGGGGCGAGCAGCATCGCTGGTCCGATCAACTTGTTTGGCGGTAATATCGCGATAAACGCAGCCCTTACCGCAACCGGTACGAACACCACCACACTCACCGCCACCGGCAGTATCAACGGCAGTGGTTTGATTACCTCAACGACGGTGGATCTTAACGCGGCCACGGGCATTGGTAACACCACCGCGCTCAACCTGGCCGCCAGCAGCATCTCCGCTGATACCACCGCGGGTAAGATCGACCTCAATAACGCGCTGGCAACCGCCACGACGGTTACCTCGCTTACGTCGGCTTCGACCACGGATCAGGGCATTCTTATCACCTTCGATCAGACCGGAGGCGGCGCTGTGAATTTCACCAATGTTTCGACTGTAGGCAGCACGGGTGGGTTTGGCGACATCAGCCTCAGCAACACGGGCGCCAATCTGACCATCGGCACTGCGGCCACCACGTCCGGGGACTCCCGGATTTTTCTCACCACCACGACGAGCGGTAACCTTATCCTCACCGGCACGACCGGTTCGGCGAGTGTTGGCGATGGCGGGCTCAATTTCACCTCGGCCGGAAACATCAGTGGCGCGGGGCTCGTTACCGGAAACGCCATCAACACCCTGCTTGCCCAGACGGGTATTTCCTTAAACACCGCTGTTGGGGATGTATTCCAAGAGATCGTCACCGCTGCCGGCGACATCACGATCAGCAACACGCAAGCCCTTCAACTGCCTGCGTTCACCGCCCCAGGGAATGTCACCCTAACGAGCACGGGTGGCGTCATCCGGCAGTATGAAACCTTCTTTAGTATCGTCGTAGCGGGCACGACTAACCTGACCGCCGGCGCCAACGCCATCACGCTGAATAATGCCACCAACGACTTCACCGGCGCCGTGAGCCTGTCGAACTCGGGTGCCAACAACGTCAGCCTGCGCGACACCAACGCGCTGGATCTGGGCACGGTTGGGGTGGGTTCGGGTACGCTGACGGTGCAGTCCGGTGGAGCGCTCACGCAGTCAGGGGTCATCACGCAGGCCGCAAGTGCTGGAGCGGCATCGTTCACGGCAGGTGCAAACGCCATCACCCTCAACAATGCCAGCAACAACTTCACCGGCACCGTCAGCCTGTCGAACTCGGGTGCTAATAACGTCAGCCTGCGCGACACCAATGCACTGGATCTGGGCACGGTGAGTGTGGGTTCGGGTACGCTGACAGTGCAGTCCGGCGGAGCGCTCACGCAGTCGGGGGTCATCACGCAGGCAGCAAGCGCTGGGGTGGCTTCGTTTACCGCAGGTGCCTTCGCCATCACGCTGGCCAATGCGAGCAACGACTTTACGGGTGCACTGAGTTTGTCGAACTCGGGTGCTAATAACGTCAGCCTGCGCGACACCAATGCACTGGATCTGGGCACGGTTGGGGTGGGTTCGGGTACGCTGACGGTGCAGTCAGGCGGCGCGCTCACGCAATCGGGGGTCATCACGCAAGCCGCCAGCGCCGGGGCGGCGTCGTTCACGGCGGGCGCCTTCGCCATCACATTGGCCAACGCCAGTAACGACTTTACCGGTGCACTGAGTTTGTCGAACTCGGGTGCCAACAACGTCAGCCTGCGCGACACTAATGCGCTGGATCTGGGCACGGTGAGTGTGGGTTCGGGTACGCTGACGGTGCAGTCGGGCGGTGCGCTCACGCAGTCAGGGGGCATCACGCAGGCAGCCAGCGCCGGGGCGGCATCGTTTACCGCGGGTGCCAACGCCATCACCCTCACCAACGCCAGCAACGACTTTACCGGCACCGTCAGTCTGTCGAACTCAGGTGCCAACGCCGTGGCGCTCACCGATGCCAACGCACTCACGCTGGATAGCTTCACACTGGGGGCCGGGACTTTCACCGCTACAGGCACCAGCATCACCCTCAGCGGGGATATCACCACCACGGGCAGCCAGACCTATAACGGTGCGGTCTTGGTCGGTGGCACGACCGTGACATTGGCCGCAGGCTCCGGGGCCATTAGCTTCAACAATGAGGTCAACAGCAGTGCTTCGGGGACTCACAATTTGGTGCTGAACTCCACGGGCCTAACGACGCTGGGCGGTGCGGTAGGCACCACCACTGCCCTCACCAGCCTGACCACTAACACTGGCGGCACGACTGCGCTCAACGGTGGCGCTGTGACCACCACGGGCGCCCAAACCTATGGCGACGCCATCACGCTTGGCGCTGATACCACGCTAACCGGGGTTGGCAGCAGCTTTGCCGGCACGATCGACGGCGCGCACACGTTGACGATCTCCGACAGCGGCACGCCCAGCTTTGGTGGGGCCTTGGGTGGCTCCACTGCGCTGACCGGCCTTGCACTCTTGGGAGGCGGCAATTTCACGCTGACAAATACCAGCAACCGACTCGGCATTTTGGCCGGCAACGTGGGGAGCCTTGCGGTGGTTAATGCCGGTGCGTTGACCATCGGCACGGTGGGGGCAACCCAGGGGATTACGGGCACCGGGACGCTCACGATCGCCACCTTGAGTGGTGATTTGACCGTGGCGCAGGCTGTGGTGACCACCAACACCACGAGCGGCGCGGTTGTTTTAAATGCGGGTAAATCGGCTGGGGCCGGCACCGCTGCGGGAGGTGAGTTAATCCTTACGGGCTCTCCCACCGTGAGCGTGGGCACGGGCGGTCGCGCGACCTTGTTTACCGGCAGCGTTTCCGGCAGCACGGGCTTGGCTACGCTGGTGGGTTCAGGCAGCGGGCGCTTCCGCTACAACAGCGACGAAGTGAGCGATGGTTTCAGCACGGCGCTAGGCGCGGGCGTCTTCGCGATCTACCGCGAGCAACCCACCCTCAGCGTGACGGCTAGCGCCGCGTCCAAGACCTTTGATAACGCCGCTTTTACCGGCGGAAATGGCGTGACGAACAGCGGCTTCGTTAACGGCGACACCGCGTCGGTGCTGACGGGTACGGTTGCCTTTGGCGGCAGCAGCCAGGGCGCGATTGCAGTGGGCACCTACGCGATAAGTCCCAGCGGTTTGGCCAATGGGCTGGGTTATGCCATCAGCTTTGTCGATGGGACGTTGACGGTGTCCGCCCAACAGGCTGCTACTGTGTTTGAGCCGCTCCCCGTTCAGCCCGTCACCCCAACCGATACGGGAACCGGCGGTGACTTGATCGGTTCGGGGGGCGCGCTGGTGGTCCCAGGAACACCCGGCGGCCCTTCGTTGATCTCGATGCTTCCGCCTGAAGCGGCGACCGCGCCCGGTGTTGAAATCGCGCGGAGTGGTAACGTGTTAACCCTAACCGGAGCCGGCACGCCCCGGGCTAATGGCGGAGAAACGGTGAGCAGCAGTTTTGCCGTGATCGTTTTGCGGGCCAATCAAGCGCCAGCACAGGAAAGTTCCTTTGCGCTCACCCAAGCCGACGACACGCTCCAGCTCAGCCCGCTCTCGGGCAGCGCGCTCCAAGCCCTGACCGAGCCAGGCAAGGTGCTGGCGAGTTATGCGTTTGAGATTACCGATCCCCAGCTGGGCGCCATGAGCTTCAGTGCCGAAGTGACCGATACCGGGTTGGTGATTAAGGTGAGTTCTGGAACGGCCTCCGAGCTGGCCAGCACCCAGCGCGATCTGTTGGTGGGCACGGCGTTGTTGGTCGCACAACGCAATAAAATGGCCACGGCAGCTCAGGTGAAATCGGTGTTCATCGACTTCCGCTAAGTGGGAGAAAAGCAGTGCACCCTGAAGCCGGGCCCGATTCGCCAATCGGGTCCGAGGCAGGAATTCGAGCCGCAGTGCAGGGCGCGGGCGTGACGGCCTAATTGGCGCGCGGTTGCGCAGGCGGCGCGCCGATGGGCACGCGGCTGAGCCGGCGGATTGCGCAAAGCATCGCCCAACCGTCTCGGCCCAACTTGAGCCGACTGCCGGGTTGCCAGCGCCAACGCACCGGCATCTCCCTGATCGTCGCGCCCGCCTTTTGGCAGGCCAGTAACAACTCGGGATCGAAGGCGAAGCGCTCCTCTTTCAGTTCACGTCGCACCGCACGGTAGATCGCAGCGGGCATGATTTTGGCACCGCATTGGCTATCCCTCACCGTTAACCGCGTGTGCCAGCGCACCCAGGCGGCGAACAGGTGGCTCAGGGCTTGGCGCAAGGGCGAACCCCAGCGGGCGTCGGCTCCGGCGACGTGGCGGCTGGCGCAAAGGCAAACCGGTGCGGGAGCGGCCAAAGCTTCGCGGCAAAGGCGCAGCAGTTCGTCGGCTTCCACGCTGCCGTCGGCATCACAAAACCCCAGCCAACACGCGTCGGCGGCGCAGGCCAAGTCCCAGCCGGCGTAAACCGCACCGCCTTTGCCCCTGTTGGTCGGAAGGCGGTGCAGGGGATTTACAAAGGCATATTGGGCGCGCCATGCCTCGCAGCGGTCAGCCAACGCTTCCGCCAACTGTGAAGGGGAGCCGTCGTCTACGATTTGTACGGTCACGGACAAACCAGACGCGGCGAGGGCGGGAAATAACCGTTGGACAAAGGCGTCGAGTCGCACGGTTTCGCACCACGCAGGAATGACTAAGCAGATGCTACTGGATTGGGATGGAACGTTCATTCAGTCCGCGGTGAGGTCGAAATGGGACCAAGCAGCGGGAAAAGCCCAAAGGGTTCCAGTGCCTCGGCGCGTTCCTCGGCGGCGATGAGGGCAAACCCGGTTTCCGGCAAGCGCGTGGCCAACTGATCCAGTTCGGCGCGCTCGAGGAGCATGGCGGCGGTGGAAAGGCCATCGGCGGCGGCCGCTGAGGGTGCGCTCGCCCAGGTGCGGAAAAAACCGTGCGACGGCGAACCATCCCGCGGATCCAAAATGTGTTTACCTTTAACCGTCGAGCCGGAGGCACCGAGCGCGATGTCGGCCAGCCAGATGCTTTGGCGGGCAGTCAGGCCGATTTCCCAGCCTGCCGTACCGGGAGGAGCAGCCAAGGCGAGTAAGCTGCTACCGCCTGCCAGCAGGAGGGCGTGCGGCAGGTCCCACTCGCGCAAAACCTCGGCGGCGCGGTCAAGGGCGTAACCTTTGCCAATGGCCCCGAGGTCGAGGTGAACGGGGCCCCCTTCGCAGGTCACTCGGCCTGCTTCAGGATCTAGCAGGAGGCGACCGCGCGGGGTGGAGGCGTTCGCCACCACGCCGTGGGCGGGACGTAGGTGGCCGAGTGCCGGGTCAAAGGCACCGCCGGTCGCCGTCGCCAAGTCCAGCGCCTGGCGCAGGCAGGCGAAGGTGTCGGGGTGGAGGCGCATCGCCTCACCCGGGGCAAGGCGCCCGAGTTGACGCACTTCGCTGTCCTCCCGGTAACGGCTGAGCAGCGACTCCAGCCGGTCGATGCGGCTGAATATCTCCTGCGACGCTTGTGCGGCGTAATCGGCATCCGTCGTGTCGATCCTCAGCTCAAACCAGGTGGCCATCGCCTCGTGCCGGTAGCGCTGTTGGGACCGAAAGGCCGAGGTGGAGGAGGATAACATGGCGAATAGGGGTAGATGATTGCCGCTGAGCGGCTCAGAGCTGGGGGAACTTCACCCAAACGGCGCCAGCGCGGGAGCTGGCCACGGCGGTCTCAATAAACGCCATGCCTTCGACGCCGTCCTCGATGGTCGGGAAATCGAGGTCGGCCGGCAGCGGTTGGCCAGCCTGGGTGGCGCGAATCGCCCGGAAGACCTCGCGGTAAATGTTACCGAAGGCTTCCAAATAACCCTCGGGGTGGCCGGCCGGAATACGGGTGACGGCGGTCGCAGCGGGACCGACGTAGCCGTTGCCGCGTCGCCAGATTTGCGTGGGCTGATCTGGGAATTTGAGCAGCAACTCGTTGGGGTGTTCCTGGCTCCACTCCAGGCCGGCCTTTTCGCCGTAAACGCGGATGTTGAGCGCGTTTTCTTCGCCGACGGAGATCTGCGAACTGTGAAGCACGCCCTTGGCGCCGCCTTCGAAGCGCAGGAGGATGTTGCCGTCGTCGTCGAGGGCGCGGCCTTCGACGAAGGTGGTCAGGTCGGCGCAGAGTTCGCTGATGCGCAGGCCGGTGATGTAGCGGGCTAGGTTTTCGGCGTGGGTGCCGATGTCGCCGATGCAACCGGCCGCGCCCGAGCGGGCGGGGTCGGTGCGCCAGCCGGCTTGTTTTTGGCCGGTGGCTTCGAGGAGCGTGGACAGCCAGCCTTGCGGGTACTCGACCACGACTTTGCGCAAGGTGCCGAGGCGGCCTTCGCGGACAAAGGCCCGGGCCTGTTTCACCATGGCGTTGCCGGTGTAGTTGTGGGTGAGGGCAAAGATATTGCCACTGCGGTGCACGATGTCGCGCAAGGTCCGGGCTTGGGCGAGGTCGAGGGTAACCGGTTTGTCGCAGACGACGTGAAAGCCGGCTTCGAGAAACGCTTGAGCGGGGCCGAAGTGCTGGTGATTCGGCGTGACGATCACTACGAAGTCGAGTCGATCGGCGGCGGGGCGTGCGGCCTCAACGCGGGCCATCTCGGCGTAGGAGCCGTAAACGCGAGTCGGGTCGAGAAATAGGTCCGCGCCGGAGGCGGCGGATTTTTCTGGATCGGCGGAGAAGGCGCCGGCGACGAGCTCGGCCTGGCCGTCCATTTGCGAAGCGATGCGGTGGACAGCGCCGATGAAGGCGCCGCGGCCGCCACCGATCATGCCGTAACGAAGTTTGCGATTTAGAGACATGGGAGAGGAAAACGGAAAGTTACACAGAGGGCACTAGAGGATGCACAGAGGTCACGGAGAAAGACATGGTTGGATTGGCTCTGTGGCCTCTGTGTCACCTCTCGTGCCCTCTGTGTAATTCTGTTCGTTATTGCTGTTTTTTGTCGAAGGCGGCGTCGAAGGCCACGGCACTGGGGGAGAAATCCAACCGACGCACGAAGGCGGCGGATTCAGTGGCTCCTTGCACGCGATCCATACGGATGTCTTCCCATTCCACGGAGAGCGGTCCGCGGTAGCCGATGTCGTTGAGTGCTACGATGACGTCCTCGAACCGGATATCGCCGCGACCCACCGAACGGAAATCCCATTGGCGACGGGCGTCACCAAACGAGGTGTGGCCGCCGAACACGCCGACCGTGCCGTCACCGTGGCCCCACCACACGTCTTTCATGTGGGCGTGGAAAATGCGGTCGGGGAAGCTGCGGATGAATTTAACGTAATCGACGCCTTGGTATCCGAGGTGGGACGGGTCGTAGTTGAAACCGAAGCGGCGGTGGTTGTTCACGGCCGCGAGGGCGCGCTGGGCCGAGGCGATGTCGAAGGCGATCTCGGTGGGGTGAACTTCGAGGGCAAAGTTCACGTTGACCGCATCGAAGGCGTTGAGGATGGGCGTCCAACGCTTGGCGAAGTCGGCGAACCCGGCGTCGTAGTAGGCCTGCGAGGTGGGCGGAAAAGCGTAAAGCGCGTGCCAGATCGAGGAACCGGTAAAGCCGTTGACCACCGGCGCGTGCGGGATGGCCGGGGCCAGCGAGGCGGGGCGGGCGTCAAAAAAGGCACGGGCAGCCTGGCCGGTGGCGATCATGGTGTCGGCGGCACGGCGGCGTACGCCCTCGGGGTCGCCATCGCCCCAAACCGTGGGCGAGAGGATGGCCTGGTGGCGGGCGTCGATGGGATCGCAGACCGCTTGGCCGACCAAGTGGCTGGAGAGTGCCACGCAGGTCAGGCCGTGGTCGGCGAGCAACTCCCAGCGTTCACGGGCGTAGGTGGGCGAGGCGGTGGCGGCCTCGACGTCGAAGTGGTCGCCCCAGCAGGCGAGCTCAAGTCCGTCATAGCCCATTTTTTTGGCCAACGGTGCGAGTTCGGCGAGGGGAAGATCGGCCCATTGGCCGGTGAATAAGGTGACGGAGCGTTTCATGAAAAGTGAGTGCGTGATTCGTTAAGCGAGGCGGCGGAATCGGAGGCCGCGCGCTCAGCCGCGCGGCCTCGTTGGAGAGCCAGTGTCTGTTTAAACCTCCTGCAGCTCGTTTTGCTTTGCCTTGGAATGCTTCGAGGTGGAATCGAGCGAGACCGGACGGTAGCCGCCCTTGGCGCGGAAAAACAGGAACAGACCGATGTAGCCGACCAACATCAGAGCGGGGAAAATCGCCATGTGGCCGAGGGCATCGAATTGCCCGGCGAGTTGCGCGGCGGCCAATTTGGCCTGAGCGGCGGGTTCGGCGAGCGCGGCAGCTTTGTCGGCCTGAATCGCCTGGTAGCCACCGAGCAGGTAGGACTTTTCCACCAACACGGTTTGGGCGATCGAGGGAGCCTCGGTGAGCAGGTGGGCGCTGGCGGTTTTTTCCTGCACGGCGCCGATGTAGGGGAAACCGAGCACGCCGACGGCGATCATGCCGACGCCACCCATGGCGTTGAGCGTGAGCGCACCGCCACGGGGCGATTGTTCGGAGGCGACCCCCAGCATGGTGGGCCAGAAGAAGGTTTTGCCCACGGCGTAGAGGGTAGCCGCAGCGAAGATGGCGAGAAGCGAAGCCTCGGCGCAGTGCGACAGCAGGGTAAGGCCGACGATAGCCAGGACGGAGCTACCGATGAGCAAGCCGATCGGCGAGAGACGGTGAATGATCGAGCCCGCGAAAAAGCGCAGGGCCATCATGATCGCCGAGGTATAAACCAGAACCCAGCCGGGGTTGTGGCCGGCGGCGGCCAGCGGGTGCTCCATCAAACTGCTGATCCAGCCGTCGGTGCCGATTTCGGCGGTGGCCAGCGGCATCATGAGGAGAATGAGAAACGCGAGTAGGGCGTTGCCCAGACGTCGGGTGTAGGCGCCAAAACCGAGCACGACGGTGGCGGTCAGGCCGATGGTCACGCCCGTGCTCCAGCCGAACACTTGACCGAGTTGGGCGAAAATCAGGCCGAAGGCGACCAAGGCACCGAACATGCCGAACTCGCCGAGCATTTCGCGGTAGGAAACACCGGCCTGCTCGCGTTCGCTTTGCGGAAACTTGGCACCGATCAGAAGGCCGAAGAAAACAACCGAGGGCAGCGCGATTAGACCGAGCACCAGGCGCCAGTCGCCGTGGCTGGCGGTGGAGCTCAGGCCGATAGTGATGAGGCCGCCGAGCACCAGACCCGCAGGCCAACCGGCGTGGAGTTTATTGAGCCACTTGGTCTTGTCGGTCTTGAAGATCGTGGCGACGAGCGGGTTAACAAAGGCTTCTACGGTACCGTTGCCCAGGCCGAGGATGATGCTGCCCCAATAGAGCAGGCTGTAACCACGGTTTTGAGCGGCTTGAAGTGCGACGCCCTCGAGCCCTTGGATCGAGAGGTAGGCGAACGAGGCCATGGCCAGATAACCGGCGTAACAGGCGAAAGAAAAAATCATCGCCACACGATAACCGACCCGGTCGATGATCAGGCTGAACAAGATGATCGAAATGGCGAAGGGCCAGATGCCCGCTCCTTGGAGTTCGCCGAGCTGGACTTTATCCAAACCGAAATCGGTCTGAAAGCGGCCGAGCAACATCATGCGAGTGATGAAGCCAAACGAGGTGGCGATGAGCGCGACGAAACAACCCCAGAAGACAAGCTGGCTGGGATTGGTTTTGGGTGAGACGGACTGTGTCATAGGTGTGTGTGGGAAAGTGGGAAAGGGGGAGCTGAGGTCGGTCAGCGAATACGGGAGAGAAAGAGGGTGAGGCCGGGACGCACTTCGTAGGGCGTGAACTCCATGCCCGGTTCGGCGAGGGCCCCGAGATACTCGGGCTCAACGAGCACGATACCCGGTTGAAGCGCGGCGGGCGGCTCCGGCCAGTAACCGACCTCGTAGCGCCGTAGAATCCACGGCAACGGCCAGTAGTCGCGGGCGATTACCTGAACCCGCAAAGGACGCCCGGACTTGGTGGTGGTGGCTTGGGCGGCGAGATCGCGCTCCAGGCGGGCGAGGTCGGCGCTGCCCGGCGAATAGGCGAGCGGGTTGGCCGGATTGACCGCGTGGCGCTGGCAGCGCGCCAGGGTCTCGGTCGCCAGCAATCCGGCGACTAAAAACCCGGCGGCCACCGCCAGCCCGACGAGCCGCCGTTCGCGCAGGCGGGCGACGAGGTTTTCCGCACCCAGACCGGCCAACAGCGCCAAGGGCAAGAGCGGCGCTAGGATGAGCCAGGGAGTTTTATAAGGGAGGATGGAGAAGAACGACGCCAGCAGGACGAAACCCAAGGCGAGTGCCCGGGCCAGGGGGTGGCGGCGGTGGGCCCATAAGCCGAAGCCGCCGAAGCCGAGTAAAAGCCACGTGCTCCACGGCCAGCCGACGGGCGTCGGGGCCAAGAACCAGCGCGCGTAGGTGAACCACGGAAAAGCGTGCTCGGTGCCGTGGCTGCGTCCCACGTGTTGGCCAATGGCGCGAAACAGATCGAACGCACGCTCAGGGTGCCGGCCGAAGTCGCTGTAAAAAAACAGCACGACGGCCAAACACACCGCACCCGCTTGGCCGCTGACGACGACCAGTCGGCGCCAGGGCGGACGCGCGATGCCGAGAATCGCCAGCCCCAGCAGGCCCATGAGCGGCGCCCCGGTTTCCTTGGTCGCGAGTAGCAACCCGGCACAAAGACCCGCTAGCAGCGTCGTGCGAACTCGGCCGCCGTTGACCGCGTGCCAAGTGGCGACGAACCAGCCGAGCAGCAGCAGGATGACGAACGATTCGTGGATAAACGTGCCGCTGTAGTAAACAAACGGCGCAGACAAACTGAGAAAGAACGCAGCACCCAAGGCGGGCGTTAAACCGAAAAGTGTGAGGAACCAAGCAGAGGCTGTGGCGGCGAGGGCGGCTCCGGCGACCGCCGGGAATATCCGGAGCATCCAGATTTTCCGGTCGGCCGCTTTGAGCGGGCCCGTCACACCCAGGACTGCGGCGGTGAGGTGGTAGAGTGTGGGTCCGTGGTGGTCGTGGGTGAGATAACGGTAGCCCTCACCGTTGAACAGGCCGTCGAGCTGGTAAGCGTTGCCCGCCTCGTCGGGGTGAACCGGCCGCGACTCCAACCCGGGCAAACGAAAGCAGAGCGCCACCCCAAAAACCAGCAGCGGCAGGAGCCAACGGGTCATGGGGCGGCAGCCAATCACGAGGTCGGCGTGCCCCAGACTTCGACCTCGGTGTAATGGTTGGCTGAGTTTGCAGAGCTACCGTTGCTATAAAGGCGCACGTAGCGGCCCTTGGCGCCCTTGGCGTCGAGCAGGCGGCCCTTGTTGGTTTCGATGTAGGATTTGTCTTTGCCGGCGCCGCGGCCGCTGAGGTTTTTGGCGTCGTTGTTGTAGATCACCGTGACCCCGGAAATGAAGTCGGGGTCGTCGGAGATTTGCACCACCATGCCGAGGTAAACGCGCTGCTGGGAATGGAAATGCCAGACGTAAACCGCGTTGATTTCGGCGGTTTTTCCGAGGTCGATCTGCACCCACTGGGTGCCCTTGGCCATTTCCACAAAGCAGCCTTCGGAGGCGTCCTTGTCGCCATCGGTGACGAGGTCGTAGTCACCGAGCAGTGGTGTCGGGTCGCTGCTGGTCACGGGCCGTTTGAGCGCGAGGTTTTGGGCCGTTTTGGGGATGAGGAACGGCGCGTCGGCGGCCGGGGCGTTTTCGAGGTTGTCGACTTTGATCGCCACTGGCGTGCCGACGAGCATCGGCTTGGGCAGTTCGGTGACCAAAGGCACCAGGTCGGCGGCACGCACGGTACCGGTGAGGGCCAAGGCGGAGAGCAGGAGAGCGAGGGTGGGTTTCATGAAATGAAGTGGGTTAAACTAATTCGCATTCAACTTTGGCAGTAGCGCAGACTTCCAGTCTGCTCAAAGGCAGGCTGGAAGCCTGCGCTACGGGGAGGCGGGTTAGACGACAGGTTCTTCGATGGTGATGAGCTGACGTTTTTCGATGGCTTCGATGGCTTTGAAAATCGGGTATTCGCTGCGGAAGGCTTCGTCGGCCGGGCAGTTCAGTTTGGCTTTGCCGCGGATCGCCTGAAAAAAGTTCTCCAGGTGATACTGGTGGATGGCCTTGTTCAGGGTGATCGGCAGACCATAGGTGGCCAAGGGGGCGGTCTCGCGGGCGTCCACTTTGGCGTCGGCGGCGGGCGCGGCGGCAACGGGTGCGACGTCGGCACGCAGGTAGTTTTTCCGCGCCCACTCTTCCCAGGACGGTGCGGCGGCTTCGCGGTAGATTTTGGTCTGCGTGGGGTTTTCGGAAATACGCACGGTGCCCTCGCTGCCCATGAACTGCTCCCAGTAGCCGCCGCCGGAACTGGTGGTGGTTTGCACTTGGTAAAAGGCGCGCGCCACGTGGCCTTCGGGCTGGGGGAATTCGTAGATCACCATGGCGTTGTCGAACCACTCGTGGGTCTTGTAGAAATCGACACCGCCGCTGGCGATCACCGTGCTGGGCAACCGACCAAAGAACCAACTGAAGATATCGATCTGGTGGGCGCCAAGGTCGGAGAGCGGGCCGCCGCCGAATTTTTTAAACCAACGCCAGTTTCTAAACGTGGCCATGTCGGGGAAACCGTAATGGGCCAAGGTTGCCGCCGGAATGTCGGACTTTTTCGGCCAGCCGAGATCCTTGGTGGCAGCGCGGTTCCACTGGGCTTGAGCACCGGTCAGTTGGCCGCACAGCTTAGCCTCACCCAGCAGGCGCTCACGGGTGAAGCGGTAGCGAGGATTACTGTGCCGCTGGTGACCAATCTGGAGCAGGCGGCCGGTCTCTTTCATTGTCTGCACCATGGAGCGGGCGCCCTCCACGGTGTTGGACATCATTTTCTCGCAGTAAACGTGCAGGCCGGCCTTGAGGCACGTGTTGGTGTGGGGGGCGTGGAATACGTCCGGGGTGGCAATGATGACTGCGTCGAGGCCCTTTTCCTTGGCGAGCATCTCATCGAGGTCGCTGTAACCGGTGAGGTCGACGCCAGCCGCTTTGAAATAACGTTCTCCGTAGGTGCGCGCGTAGTCCCACATGTCGCACAGGGCGACCAGCTTGATGTCGCCGATTTTGAGCAGGCTCTCGGCCAGTACCCGTCCTTGGGCACCGTAGCCAACCAGGGCGATGCGCAGCGGCTTTTCTGACGACCCGGCGCCGGTGACTTGAGCGAAAAGCCGGGGAGTGCTGGCGAGCGCGAGCGCTCCTGCGGAAAGGCCGAGAAAACTCCGGCGGGAGAAACCGGTGGAGGGGGAGACGATGTTAGTGATGGGGTTCATGGATTAGGCGCGGGTAATGGCGAAGCGGTTGTGGTCAACCAAGGTTAGCGCGAGGGCCACTAGGCCCACGTGGATGGCCAACCAGGACACACCGGCATCTTGGCCGATAAGCATGAGGCCGAAGGTGAGGGAAGCGTAGAGCCCGGCCATGGCGAAGAGAGTCAGACGGTTGGCCACACCCGCCAGCAGTAGAACTCCGAGGATGATCAATGCCGGTCCCAGAAGGGTGTAAAAGGGCGTGCAGAGAAAGCCGGGCAGCAGAGGTTCGGAGGCGAACTTGGTCTGCAAGGAGTCGGGTAGGGCGTGGTAGTATTTCAGACCATACACCTTCTTCTCCACGTCCATCATTGCCCCGCTCATGTCGGGTTGCCCGGCGGCATCCAGCATTGGTTCTTGGACGGTGATTTTGGCGGAGTATTTTTCGAGGCCGGTGATGAGGGCGCGTGAGCCCAGCCAGAGGCGGAGCGAGAGAAAGGCGAGCGAATGCCCAGTGAAGCCGAAGACGGTGGGCGGGGTGAGAGTACTCATGATTTAAATAGGTGGTAAGGGTTGAAAGTTAGGCGTCGTGGAGAGTGTCATCAGCAGGCTGGGCTTAAGATGCGGCGGGTTTGGGGGCGGCGAATTCCTTGAGGAATGCCTCGGACTCCTTGCCCTTGAGTAGTCGGACGGCTGCAATGAGTTTAAAGAAAGCGCGGCGGTTCATGTTGGGGGGGGGGGGGGGGGGGCGGTTAAGCAATCGACACAGGGTTTATAAACTTAAGCTGGGGATCGGTATTATTGCCGATGCGCTATGCGGTAGCGGCGCGGCGTAGTGCCAAAATTTTGGGTGAACAGCGCGGTCATGTGGCTTTGGTCGCAAAAACCACAGGCAACCGCGATCTCGCCCACGCTGTCGTCGGTGGTCAGCAGCAGGTGGCGGGCGGCACGCAGGCGCACGGTGTTCAAGTAGCGCAGCGGCGAGGTTTTAAAAATCTGCGCAAAATGCCGCTCAAGCGTGCTCGCCGAAAGCGCTGAAACCTGGGTGAAGTCCTGCATGGTCAGGCTTTGCCCATAGTGCTGTCCGATGTGTTCCAGTACCGCGAAAATGCCGGGCGGGCAGGCGGCGTTCGCGCCGTCGATTAGGCAGGTAACACCGGCTACGCCGATCACCCGGCCATCTGCATCGCGTAAGGCAACTTTGGAGACGGTGCGCCATTCAAACGTGCGGTCCGGACGCGGGACGGGTTCGATTTGCTGGAGCAGGGGTTCGCCGGTGGTCATCACGGCGCGGTCGTCGGCTACGAAGCGGGCGGTGATCTCAGGCGGAAAGAAGTCGGCGTCCGTGCGTCCCAGCACGTCTTCGGGCTTGGTTGCACCCAGCATCGCCACGAAGCCGGGATCTGCCTGAACGAATCGACCCAGCTCATCCTTGGCGAAATAGTTCACGTCTTGAACTTGGCCGAGCAGCAGCTCGATGTGGCGGCTGCTGTTCATACGCCGATGGAACGCATCGAGGTTGAAAGCGGCCGTCTGCGGGGTGGCAGGGGGCTCGGCGAGGGGCATGAGCCGAAAACTGCCGAAGCTTAATGTCGGGTCAATATTTTTATTAGAAAAACATCACCTGGGTTAATTTCCTGTTTTGTTTTGTTGGGATTTTTTAGTTAAATCGTTACTTTATAGCATGTATTAGGGGGATGAGTTGAATGTTGAATTTGTGTGAGTGCGTCATGCGTCGATGCCTAGTGTGGTTAGAAACAGCGGCGTGGGTTTACCTTCGGGCTCCGGCGGCGGCGACCGCGGCTGCAAAACGGGCTCCACCTGCAGAATCCATAATTCTGCTACTGGCCGGTCTCTAATACCAAAAGCTAAATGGTTTTAGACTTTGTTTGGATAAGGGAGGGACGACCTCCGTGTCGTCCGTGCCTCGATCCAGACCACACGGAGGTGGTCCCTCCCAAAGTCTAAATTCAAAGAGACGCCGGTCTGAAGCGCGGTGGAAAACAGCGCAATGTAGCCGACCTACACCGCCACGCTGAAGTTGAACGATTTCGCACGCAAAAAAATATAAACGAACCGGTTAACCGCTAATGAACGCTAATAGCCGCTAATAAAAAACCAGGAATACAGGGCTTCTGCATGAGCGTATCTTAGCGTTCATTAGCGGTTAAAAATTCCGTTGTTTGAAGCGGGACTCCTGAGTGGACCTGTGGCGGACATGGAGGTTGCGCCTCGACACCGGGCGGCTGGGGAACGCATTTTGGGGGCGAACTTTTCTGTCCCTGTTATGCCTCGCCCCCATTTTTCAAGGTCTACGCGCTGGTGCCTGGTAGCGAGTACGCTGCCGTTGGCCACGCTTTCGGCCCAAGCCCAGGAGGTCGGCGGGGGGGCGGCTCAATCGGCGCCGTGGATCGTTCCAGCCTTGGGTGTACTGGCGTTGGGCGGGCCGCTGGCCTGGTGGCTCAATGGCCGGTTGCGTCGGCAGGTGGGCCGTCACAGGCAAGCCCTGCATGCCTCCGAGACGCGGTTACGCAGCCTTTTCGATCACGCGCCAGTGGCTATCGTGGAGACGGATTTTTCGGCTGTGGTTGCGTGGTTGGATGAACTGCGCCGGCGGTGCCTGATCGACCTCGATGCGTTTCTGTTGGCGCACCCGGCGGTGGTGGCCGAGCAGTTGAAGCAAGTGCGGGTGGTGGATGCTAATCGGATCGTCCTGCGCTTAAGCGGGGTGGCCAACGTCGCTGACTACATGGCCAGCCTGCGTAGCGAGCCCACACCAGAGGTGCTGGCGGCTTTTGTGGCGCAGTTAAAGTGCCTGTGGGCGGGAGAGTCCGAGATGACCCGCGAGCTCAACAATCGCGGCATCGACGGCCTGCCGGGCCACAGTCTGATGCACTGGAGTGCTCCCGTGGTGGAGGGGCGTCCCGATTACAGCCGGGTACAGGTCGCGTTCACCGACTTGAGCGGGCTGCGCGCCGCTGAGGGCAAACTTCAGGATGTCGAAGATCGCTGGCGGCTGGCGGTGATGGGCATTAACGCGGGCTTGTGGGAGTTTGATTTCGCCACCAAGGAGACGTTTGTTTCGGAGCGTTGGCAGGAGATTATCGGCTATTCCAGCACCGAGATGATCAACCCGGGTGAGGATTTCTGGCCGCGCATCCATTCCGATGACGCCAAGGAGGTGAAGCTGAAGTTGCAGGCCTATTTGGCCGGAACGAGTAGCAGTTATTCGGCTGAATTCCGGATGCGCTGCAAGGACGGCAGCTATAAGTGGATTCGCTCGCAGGCCATGGCGCTGTTCGAATTGTCGGGCAAGCCGATCCGTATGGTCGGTTCGCATACCGACATCGACGAGCGCAAGCGGGCCGAGGACCAGCTGCGCGCCTCCGAGGCGCGGTACCGCGTGCTCTTTGAGAACTCGCCGGTGGCGATCATCGAATACGACCTTCGCGGCCTGCGTGCGTGGTTGGCCGGGTTACGCGCGGAGGGCGTGGCGGATTTCAACACCTATGCCGATGCGCATTCCGAGGTGTTTAACCACCAGCTTAACGGGGTGGTGCTCACGGGGGTTAACAACGAGACTTTCCGCCTGGTGGGGGCCACCAATCAGGCCGAGGTGTTCGCCTCGCTTTCGCGCATCGTCACCAGCGATGTGGGGAAGGTTCGCCGTGCCCTTTGTCATGCGCTCTGGGACGGGCGCACCGCGATCGAGGGCGAGATGCAGATTAACGCGATCGACGGTACGCCGCGCCGGGTGTTTTACCGCTGGTGGGTGCCGTCGCTGGGCGGTGAGCCTAACTACGCATGGTCGCAGGTCGTGTTGGTGGACCTCACCGGCATCAAGCGCACCGAGGCGGCGCTGGCTGCGGAGCGCGAGCGCCTCGCGGTGACGCTGCGGGCGATGGCTGAGGGCGTGGTTACCACCGATGTGCAGGGGCGTGTGCTGTTTTTGAATGAGGCCGCGTGCGAGCTGACGGGCTGGACGGCCACTGCGGCGATCGGCCGGTTACTGGAGGAAGTCTGTGTGCTGCGTCATGAGAAGAGCCGGCAGGCGCTGCCGCCGCTCGTCGAAGCGGCGATTAGAACTGACCAGGTGGCCGACCTGCCGCCGCGCACCGCGCTGTTTGACCGCACGGCCACGCCGAGGCTGGTCGAGGGCCGTTGCGCCCCCATTCACGACGTGCACAACCAGGCGATTGGCGCGGTGCTGGTGTTGCGCGACGTCACCGAGCGCGCGCGGTTGGAGGCCGAGATCCTGCGGGCCTCGAAGCTGGAATCGGTGGGGGTTTTGGCCGGCGGCATCGCGCATGATTTCAACAACCTGCTCACGGTGGTGATGGGCAACATCACGCTGGCCATGCTCGATGTGCAGGTGATGGCTGCGGCCGGGCGCTGGTTGCAAAACGCGGAGGTTGGGGTGATGCGGGCGCGCGACCTCACCCAACAATTGCTGACCTTTGCCCGCGGCGGGGAGCCGGTGCGCTCCGCCGTGAACCTGCCCGACGTCATCAAAGAGGCGGCGCATTTCGCTCTGCACGGCTCGAAGGCGCGGTGCGATTTTACCATCGAGGAGGGCTTGTGGACGGCCGATGTGGACAAGGGCCAGATCGGGCAGGTGGTGCAAAACCTGGTGATCAACGCCGTGCAGGCCATGCCCGAGGGCGGGGTTATCCAGATGACCTTGGCCAACCAACGCCTCGGGCCCACGACGATCGCCCAGCTGGGTGCGGGCGAGTACCTGTGCATCACGCTTCAGGATACGGGTGAGGGAATCCCGGCGGAAAACCTGGCGCATATTTTCGAGCCCTACTTTACCACGAAAAAATCGGGCAACGGGCTGGGGCTTGCCATGGTTTATTCGATCATTCGCCGCCATTCGGGGCATATCGAAGTCGACTCCGAGTTGGGTCGTGGCACCCGCTTCCGGTTTTGGTTGCCGGCGGTTCCGGGTGTCGTCGCAGTGCCCCATGAAGTCGCCGCCGCGCCGAAGACCTATACAGGGCGGGTTTTATTCATGGATGATGAAGAGCCGATTCGCCTGATGGTGTCGGCGTTGCTGGAACGGCTCGGTTTTCAGGTGGTGGGCGCCGTTGACGGACGGGAGGCGATTTCGCTCTACGTCGAGGCGCTGGCCGCTAACTCACGCTTTGATCTGGTCATCATGGATCTGACGGTGCCGGGAGGAATGGGCGGCAGGGAGGCCATGCTGGAGCTTCGTAAGCGGGACCCCGGAGTGAGGGGATTGGTGTCGAGCGGCTATTCGAGCGACCCGATCATGGCCAACTTCCGCGCTCACGGTTTCAACGGCATGGTGGCCAAACCCTACCGTTTGACCGATCTAGCCAAGACGATCCGTGCGGTGATGGATGATTCGCAGGGGTGAGAGGCTTGTGGCTGTTGAAAGTAGCGCAGACTTCCAGTCTGCTTTGTGCCGGCACGTTCAAGCACTCTAGAAGCAGACTGGAAGTCTGCGCTACTTGTTCGGCCGGCCCGCGCTACAGCTTGAACTCGGTCTGGGGCGCCGCCGTGGGGGCGATGAGGGCTTGGTGGCTAAAATAGTGGTCGCTCAAAACCGGATGCAGGCGGTAGAGGCGGTCGAGTAACGTGGCCAGGATGTCGCTGAGTTTACCCGTGGCCGCCGCGCCCGTAGCCACTTCGTCGTTAAAGTGTCCCGATAGCCGGACCTTGGCGATGAACTGTAATAATTCGGCAACCGTCGCGACCATGGGGCCTTCGCCGGCTTCACCCAGGTCCTGGCGGATCGATCGCAGGCTGGTTTTAATCTGGTGCAGATTGTGGAAAATACTGCGGGGCGCGTCGGGTTGTTGCAGGAACAACTCGGCCACCCGGCGCGGTTGGCTGCGCATCTGATAAAGCCGGCGGTAGGCGTCTTGGGAGCCGAGCATGCGCAACAGCGCCGAGAGCTCAGGGTTGTCGCGGTACGGAGTGCGGGCCTCGGCCGGGCCGGCGGGTTCCTTGGTGGCAGGGGCGGCCGAGTCGAGCGCGCCGAGCACGTGGCGCAGCGCACTGCAGGTCATGGTGGCGCGCTCCAGGTGCATGCCGATGTGCAAAAAGTGCCAGCCCGCATCCTGGATCATGGTGCGTTCGGCCAGGCCGATGATGGCGTTGATTTCCGTGAGCACGGCTTGCACCGCCTGGGCGGGCAGGGCGGGGTCGCGGGCGGTGTGCAGGCTGGCGCGGCGGGCGGCGGTGGGCCTTTGCTGGAGCAGCTCATCAAGGCGGCGCTGCAGGCGGCCCAGCGTGGTCCAGACCTCGGGGCTCACGTAGTCGCGCAGTTGACGGGCGTTTTCTACCGCCCAGCTCACCGAGGAGTAAATTGAACTGGAGTTGGCCGCGTCCAGCGACATGCGCCACATCAAGTCGGTGGACAGCGAGGCGTGGGGATTGGCGCGGGCAGTGATCTTGTGGTCGGTGTGGCCGGTGGCTTCAAGCAGGCCGCGCCACAGCGGCAGCCAGCGGCGGCGGTCACGCGCGGAAATCTCCTCCAGCGACACGTCTTCCAAAATGGACAACATGCGCGCGGTGGCCTCGGCGCGCTCCAGGTAACGGCCAAGCCAGAACAGATTTTCTGCGGCGCGGGAACCGAGGGTGTGGGTCTGCACGCCGCCGGCGGGTGACTCGTGATCGGCGATGTCGCCGGAGTTGGCCTGGGTGTCGATGAGAACAACGGTGTCGGCGGTGGTGCCGACACGGGCGGGGTTGGGTTCGGCGGCGCTGATGTGGACCAAGCCGCCGGGGAAAACCGAGAAGTGTTTACCCTGGCAGAGTACGAAGGCGCTCAGGCGGGCCGGGGGGGCGTTGCGCGAGCCGGGGCTGACGGGCAGCAATTGCAGGCGCGGCCGGGCCACGAAGGCGTGCGGGTTGGCGCGCACGATGGGGGACAGGCCATCGGGGCCGAGCAGGGCACCGTGCGGCGCGGTTGGTGCGCGGGTTGTTGCGGTGGACAGCCAGTCGCCAATACGCGCGTCGTGGGTGGGCTGGATGCGCAGGCTGTCGTGGTTTTCCAGGATGTAATCGAGGTGGTCGGTGTCGCCGCAGGTGAACGTGGGAACCGATCCGAGCAGGGGCTTTTCGCCCAGGTAAAACCGAAGCAAGCGCGGGGCAAACGCGTTGAGCGCGCGGCTCTCGGCCACACCGGTGCCAATGGCGTTGGCGACCACCACCCGGCCCGAACGGATGCACTGGAGTAGGCCGGGGATACCGGCGTTTTCACGGTCGGTGGAGAACACCACCGGGTCGATGTGGGCGTCGTTGAGGCGGCGATAGATCACGTCGACGCGTTCCAGCCCGGCGATGGTTTTGAAATAAACGCGGTTATCGAGCACTAGCAGGTCGTCGCCACGGGCCAGCGGCAGGCCCATTTTGCGGGCGAGGAAACTGTGTTCGGAGTAGAACGGGTCGTGCGGGCCGGCGGTGAGCACCACGATCGACGGCGCGCTCACTGAGTCGGGGGCCAACGCGCGGAGGTGGTCGAGCAGTTGTAGCGGAAAATTGATGACGCTGTGGTAGTCGGGCAACGCGCGGTACAGTTCGCCCGCCTCCTGGGTCATGAAGCGGCGGTTTTGCACCGCATAGCTCAGGCCGATGGGGGTGTTGGTGTGGACGTCGTCGAACAGCCAGCCGTCGGTGGTTTTAACCAAGTCGAAGCGTAGCAGGGTGGCCGGGCTCTGCCGGGTGGGCTCAAGACCGAGGCAAGGCCGGCGGTAATACGGGTTGGCCAGGACGAGTTCGGGCGGGATGATCCCCTGGTGAAGCGCCTGTTGGCCGCCGTAGAGGTCGACGAGCAGCGCGTTGATGTAATGGGCGCGTTGGCGCAGGGCGGCTTCGAGCAGCGCCCACTCGGGGGCCTCGATCACCAGCGGGGTCGGCTCGAGCTCCCAGAACGGCAGTCCGGCGGGGCCAGCGGCCACCCCGAAGTCGGTCAGGCCTGCATCGCGAATGGAGGCACGCAACCGCGTGCGCAACGGGCGGAGTTGCGCTGGATGGAGCGAGGGAAAGTGAAGCGGCCGAGCGGACGACATGAAAGGCGAAGCGGATAAAACAGGGGGGCGGGCGCTAGGCGCAAGCACGTCGTTTGCCAGAAACGGGTGGATTTTTAGCGAAACTGTTTCGGTAACTTTGGGGGTAACCGCAATGCCTGTAAGGCATTGGGCGCGCAGGCATAACCAGCTTTTAGCCAAGCCCATGGGCGAGACGCCCATGCCACGTTAAGAACCAAAAACGGGGCGGGACGCCCAAGGCGCTCAGGCTCATCCGACGTGGCACCGGCGTCTCGCCCGTGGGCTTGGCGTGGCATGGGCGTCTCGCCCATATCATTTGAGCTAAGGTGCTTATATCGACTCAAGGAATGCATTACAGGCATTGGGGCTAACCGATTATCCTGGGGGGCTGCCCACACGGCTCCGCCCTTGCTTTCCGGAGGCAGGAGGGTTGGGGTTTAAACCCAGTGACTGTGACCACCCTCATTATTATCGATGACCATAAAATCATCCGCGACGCGCTGCGGGCGCTGCTGGGGCAGGCCGAGGGGATGAGGGTGATCGGCGAGGCCTCCGACGGCCGTGCTGGGGTCGAGCTGGTCCTGGCCCAAAAACCCGACGTGGTCCTCATGGATATGGGGCTGCCCTTGCTCAACGGCATGGAGGCCACCCGCCAGTTGCGCGAACGCGGTTACCGCCGGGGCATCGTGATGATCTCGATGCACAACGAGCGCCACCTCGTGCGCGGCACCCGTGAGGCCGGGGCCGACGCCTACGTGCTCAAGGAACACGCTTTTGACCAGCTCCCGCTGGCGATCGCGGCCGCCAACCGGCGGGAGTCTTATTTCAGTCCGCAGCTCGGCGAGCTTGATGGGGATGGGGACGGCTTGACCGGTTCGCTCACCCCGCGCGAGCGCGAGGTGCTGCAGATGCTCGCCGAGGGCGCCACCGCCAAGGAGATCGGGTTCGCCCTAAAGCTTAGCTCGAAGACGGTCGACGTGCACCGCGCCAACCTTCAGCGCAAGCTCAACGCCGGCACGCTGGCCGATCTCACGCGCATCGCCCTGCGTGAGGGCATCGCCCAACTCTGAGCTGATGCCCCACCATATCCCGATCGAGGTCCTGCGACGTTGCCTGGGCCACGCGCGCCACGGCTTTACTGTCGTCGATGCCCGCCTGCCGGACCAGCCGCTGGTGTATGTGAACCAGGCATTCGAGGCGATGTCCGGCTACAGCCGGGATGAGTTGATCGGCCGCAATTGCCGGTTGATGCAGGGGACGGATCGCAAGCAGGCGGGGATTAAAACTATCCGTGCGGCACGGGAGGCGGGGCAGCCAATACGCGTTACCCTGCGCAACTACCGCAAGGACGGGACGCTGTTTTGGAATGACCTGAGTTTGACCCCGATTTTCGACGAGCGGGGTGTGCTGACCCATTACATCGGGGTTCAGGCGGACGTAACCCACCTGCGCAAGGAGCGGGCCAGGATCTTGAGGCATCAGCGCCAGCTACAAGTGCTGGCCGAACGGCTGATTCGCACCGAGGCGGCAGAGCGGCAGAAGCTGGCCTGCGAGGTGCACGATCAAGTGGGGCAAACCCTGGCGTTGTGCAGCATGCAGCTTGGGGAGTTGACGCGCGACCTCGGGGGGGCGCAGGTGCCGCCGGCCTTGGGGGTGGTGTGCGGTTTGGTGGAGGCGGCGTTGAAGGAGGCGCGCGGCCTGATGGCCGAGCTTAGCCCGCCGCTGTTGCGTGAACTGGGATTGGAGGCGGCCCTGCAAAATCTGGGGGAGCAACAGGCACAGCGTTTCGGGCTCGTGGTGCGGGTCAATTTTGAGATCGGGCGCAAGCCGGTGCCTGAAAAGGTGGCGCAACTGGTGTTTCGATCGGCGCGCGAGTTGTTGATCAATGTGGGCAAACACGCCGCAGCGCAGGTGGTGCAGGTTGGGCTGAAGCTGGAGGCTGGCGAACTGGTGCTGACGGTGGAGGATGACGGCAAGGGCTTCCGCACGCCTCGACAGGTCGAGGCTGCGGATGGCGGGTTTGGGCTGCTCAGCATCCGAGAGCGGGCGGTTTACATGGGCGGCGGGTTGAAGGTGCGCAGCAGCGTGGGCAAGGGAGCCCGGGTGGTGCTGCGCCTGCCGTTGGCGCAGAAACGCCGGCGCGCGTAGGCGGCGGTAGGAGCAGGTGGCCGGACCGGAACAGGGCGGAAAACGTCCGAAATCCGCTGCCCAACGTTCAACATCCAACATTGAACATCCAACGTTCAACGGGGCTGGGCGTTGGATGTTGGAGGTTGAAGGTTGGATGTTGAACGTTCGGTTTTGCCACTGGGCTTAAAGGCGGTGGCGAAGTACAGGGCGGCCACCAGCAGCGCAAAACTTACCGCGTAGTTCCAGGTGAGTTTTTCCTTCAGCACCAGCCAAGCAAACACCACAAACACGCCGAGCGTGATACACTCCTGGATGATCTTGAGCTGATAGCCGGTAAAATCCCCGCTGAGGTACCCGGCTCGGTTGGCGGGAATCATCAAGCAGTATTCGAAAAACGCGATGCCCCACGAAAACAAGATGATCCAGATGAGGCCTTTGCCCTCCAAGAACTTCAGCTTGAGGTGCCCGTACCAGGCGAGGGTCATGAAGATGTTGGAGGCTACAAGCAGGAGGATAGTTTTCATGACAGGATGCGCTAAGCAGGCGAATGGGGGGAGCAGTAATTAAAATGAGGGAGGTGTGTCGGGCTAGGTCAATGGAGGTTGGCTAGCGGGCGCTTTTCAAAGGTAAGCGGAGTTGCTTCGGGGGCGGACTCTGGCGGAGTGGGCGGATGGATCTTTCGGTTTCCGCGTCTTTGCTCCCCACCATTCAGCTTTCGATTACTCCGGTGATTTTGATCACCGGCTTGGGCTCGCTGCTGCTGACCATGACCAATCGCATGGGGCGCATCGTCGACCGCACCCGTATCCTCGCCGGCCAGGCTCGTGCGGCCAGCGCCGGGGAGCGGGATCACGTCGAACATCAATTGCGGATCATGTACCGGCGCGCCCAGATCGTGCGCAGCGCGGTCACACTGGGCGTATCCAGTATGTTCTGCTCGGGCCTGCTGGTGGTGGCGATTTTTGCAGACGCCCTGCTCGATGCCAATTTGGAGGTGTTTATCCTCGGGCTTTTTATCATGAGTATCGGCCTGCTGCTCGGGGCATTGGGGGCGTTTTTGCGCGATATTTTCCTGTCGCTCAACGCCCTCGGGCTTGAGGTGGAGCGTGCGCTCGACCACCCGCCGCTGGTTTGAGCGCGATGATATCGGAGGCGGGCGAGAGAATGAGTAGGAGTAGGAGAACGAGAACGATATCGGAGGGACGACCTCCGTGTCGTCCGGGATCGAAAAAGTAGCGCAGACTTCCAGTCTGCTCCGGCAAGCACCCGAGGCAGACTGGGAAGTCTGCGCTACTTTTTCGGCTGCCCGAACCAGCCCGCATGGAGGTGGGCCCTCCCGCGATCATCGGAATGCAATCATCGCCAAACCCAGCGCTGCTTGGTTTTTTTAGTGTTTAGCCCAGGCCGAACTGCGCCGCGCCAATCGCTCCGAGGCTGGCGTAAACCCCGTCGGCGCCGGCCATGCTTAACTCCTCGTGGGTGTGGGTGCCCGTGGTCACGGCGAAACAGGGGAAGCCGGCGTTGTGCGCGGCTTGCACGTCCCATGGCGAATCGCCGACCATGCAGGTGCTGGCGGCGTCCGCGCCGAGGGCTTTAAGGGCGTGGGCGGTGAACTCGGGTGCAGGCTTGAGCCAGGGCGTGTCCTTGGCACCGAAAACGTCGCGGGTGTAGCGAGTAAAACCGAGGTGGGCGCAGACTTCGCGCGCCGAGGGGCCGTGTTTGTTGGTGAACACCGCTGTCGTGATGCCGCCGACGTGGAGGCGCTCGAGCAGTTCAAGGGCGTCCGGCATGGCTTCACCGCCGGTGAGCATGGTGGCATCCCAGAAGGGCCGGTAAATCGCGATGGCCTCGGCCACGCGGGCTTCGGGGATGAATTTGAGCATCGCGTTTTCCAGCCCGCCGCCGATCGCGCGTTTGACCTGGTCGTAGGTCGGCGCCGGAAAGCCGAGCTGGGGCAGCGTGTGGACATAGCTGCGGTGGATCGCCGGCAGGTGATCCATCAGGGTTCCGTCGAGGTCGAAAAGCACGGTACGAAAACGCATGCGGCAACCCTATGTGGCGTCGATTCAAGGGAACGATATAAAAATTTCGTGCCTTCTGGGGCGAGCTGAGGTCAAGTGGGGACAATGTCCGAACCGATCAGTCCGCTGCCGCCCGAGACTCGCGTGCATTTGAGCCCGCAGAACGAGGCCTTGCGTGTCGAGTTGCACGGCGCCTGGCGCATAACGGAGACGCGGCCGTCGTGGCCGGCGTTGATCGAGGGGCAGGCTCCGGGGCGGGTGAAACTGGTTTGGGGGCGGCTGGGCGACTGGGATAGTTCGCTGCTGCTGTTTGTCTATGAGGTGCGGCAGTGGTGCCGGGTTAAGGGCGTGCAGTGCGAATTTGCCGACCTGCCGGACGCGCTGCAAAAACTGCTCCAGCAGTTGGAGGTGGTGAACGAGACCCGCATGCCGGTGGACCGCTCGCGAGATTTTCTGTCGATGGTGGGCTTCGCCGCCCAAGACGTTTGGGCCAAGACCAAGGAGATCGCCACGTTCGTGGGCGAGTGCGTGATCAGCGCCACCGGACTGCTTAAAAAGCCGCATAAGTTCCGTTGGCGCGACTGCCTCGACGAGATGCAGCAATGCGGCGCGATGGCCCTTCCCATCGTCAGCCTGATCAGCCTGCTGACCGGCCTGATCATGGCCTATCAGTCGGCGGTGCTGATGCGGCAATTCGGGGCCGACATTTACGTGGCCGACGCGGTCGGGTTGGTGATGGTGCGCGAGATGGGGGCGATGATGACGGCGATCATCCTGGCCGGCCGCACCGGCGCGGCGTTCGCGGCGACTTTGGGCAACATGCGCGCGGGCGAGGAAATTGATGCCTTGCAGACCCTCGGTATCCGCCCGGTGGATTTCCTGGTGCTGCCACGGTTGGTTGCGCTGGGTCTGATGATGCCCCTGCTCGCACTCTACGCCAACAGCCTGGGCATCCTGGGCGGCATGATCGTGTCGCGCGGTGTGCTCGACATCCCTCCCTCGGCCTACTGGGTGGAGACGCTCACGGCTATTGATTTGTCGGATATCACCACCGGACTGATCAAGGCATCGGCCTTCGGGATGCTGGTCGGGTTGGCGGGTTGCCATAGCGGGTTGCGGGCCGAGCGCAGTGCGGCTGGGGTGGGTCGGGCGACCACCTCGGCGGTTGTTATGGGGCTGTTGCTCATCATCGTCGCCGACGCGCTTTTCGCGGTAACCTTTAATGTCCTCGGCTGGTAACCCTACCGTTATGAACCGCGCCAATCCCACCGCTCCCGCCCTCGACGCGTCCTCCCTGGAGTGCGGCTATGATGGGCATGTGTTACTCAAGGACGTGAACTTCCAAGTGAAGCGCGGGGAGATATTTTTTATCATCGGCGGCTCCGGTTGCGGCAAAAGCACGCTGCTGCGGCACCTGGTCGGCCTCAACCTGCCGACCGCCGGCACGGTTAAATTTTTTGGCGAGTGTTACAACTCGGCTAGCGCCGACCGCCAGCGCGAAATCCTGCAGCGCATCGGCGTGCTTTACCAAGGGGGCGCGCTGTGGAGTTCGCTCAACCTGCTGGAGAACGTGATGCTGCCGCTGGAGGAGTACACCCCACTCGACGCCGCCGAGCGCGCGGAGCTCGCCTGCATGAAACTCGCGCAGGTGGGCCTTTCCGGCTACGGCGCCTATTACCCGGCGGAGATCAGCGGCGGCATGAAAAAGCGCGCCGGCTTGGCTCGCGCCCTGGCGCTGGACCCGGCGATCGTGTTCTTTGACGAGCCCTCGGCCGGCCTTGACCCGCTCACCTCGCGGCGGCTCGACGAGTTGATCCTGAATTTGCGCGACCTGCTCGGCATGACCTGCGTCGTGGTCTCGCATGAACTGGCCTCGATTTTCGCCATCGCCGACCGGGTCATCATGCTCGACAAGCAGGCCAAGGGAATCATCGCCGAGGGCGACCCCCGCGTGCTGGTGAAAACTAGTCCTGATGTGCGCGTGCGCGAGTTCTTGGGACGCGGCGAAGATGCCGCCGATCCCAGCCGTCAAAACCAGCCTTCCCCTTAAGCCCGCTCCCGCCTAACCCTCTTTTACTGTGAAGACCAAAGTCAGTCCTGCCGTCGTCGGTTTGTTTGTCCTAGGTGCGCTCGTGCTGGGCATGGTCGCGCTGTTCTCGTTCGGCGGCATTAACTTTTTCTCCCGCCCCGAGCGCTTCGTGGTGTACTTTGACGAGTCGATCCACGGCTTGGATCTGGGCTCGCCGGTGAAGTTGCGCGGTGTGCGCGTGGGCCGCGTGGTGGACATCAGCCTGCGCTACGTGCCCAACACCAATCACTCGCTGGTGGCCGTCGCCTGCGAGCTCAACCGCAACCTCATCGCCGACGAAAAGGGCCAGCTCATTGACGTGACCGAGGCCGGCCAGTTGCAGGGGCTCGTGGAGCGCGGCCTGCGCGCCCAGCTCGGTGTCATCGGCCTGGCGACGGGGTTGCTTTTTGTGGAGCTCGATTTTCTCGACCCGGCGATTTACCCGTTCAAGGCGCGAGCGGATCTGGCGTCGAAGTACCTCGAAATGCCTGCGGTGCCCTCGGCGATTTCGGAGTTTCAGTCCAACCTCACCGTGATTTTGAATAATTTGAAGCGCATCGATTTCCAGGCGCTGTCGGTCGAGGTGCACGGCCTGCTGGCCGACACCCGGGCGAAGATCAACGCGATGGATACGGGCGCCCTGGTGGCGGAATGGGCGAAGGCCGGCACGGCGATTCGTGAACTGGCCGCCTCGCCCGAGCTCAAGCAGTCGCTGGAGCGGTTGGGCGCGGCCGCGCAAAAGCTCGATCTCATCCTTGGCGACTATGCCCAGAACGGCCCGAAGGGTGCGGATCTGGCCAAGACGCTCGAGGAGGTGCGCGCGACCGTGGTGGCGTTTAATGGCACCGCAGCAACCGTGCAGAAATTCGTGAGCGCCCAGCAGAATCTCGGCGACGAGGCGGCCCAAGCATTGATGAAGCTCGGCGAAGCGGCCTCTGCGGTGCGCGGCCTGGCTGATTTTCTTGAACGCAACCCGAGCGCGCTGCTCAGCGGCCGAAAGACCCCGCTCCTTCCCACCAAGTGATTTTAACGGTTACCACGTCGATGAATTTTACCGCCTCATTCCGCCTCCTCCGCCTGCCGATGATCAGCCTCTGTGTGCTGGCTCTGGCCGGGTGCTCCCTGTTGCCAGCGCCCTCGTCCGATCCCACGCGCTATTACGTGCTCAACCGGGGCGTGCCCGACGTGAAGCAAGCGGCCAAGGCCGAGAAGGCGTTGGTGCTCGGCTTGAAGCGCATCGAAATCGCCCCGTATTTGAACGGCAAGGACTTGGTTGTTCGCGAAGCGGGCAATGAGATCACGTACCACAGTTTTTCGCGTTGGGCGGAGCCGCTGGCCACCAGTATCGGGCACGCCTTGGCGGACCGCTTGGGGGCATCGCCGCAGGTGAGTCGCGTGTATACGCAGCCATTCCCCTTCGAAGTCGTGCGGGATTACGACGTGGCGGTGATTATTTCCCGCTGTGAGGGTGAGCGCCGGGTGGATGGACGCACCGTCGCTTCGTTGGTTGCGGTGGTCGAGGTCACCGAGGCGGCCGTGGGTGGCTCGATTGTGCTGCGCAAGACGTTCACCGCTCCTGAGCAGGCCTGGGACGGCAAGGATTTCGGTGCGCTGGCGATTGCGCTCAGCGCCGGTGTGGACGCGCTCGGTGCGGAGTTGACCCAATCGCTTCCCGCCCGCTGAGGCGGTGCGTGGGGGCGGGGCGCCGCGGCTACTTCTTGAGTTGCTTCTTTATGTCCTGACTGGGGCAACCGCAGTTGCCGCCACAGCCGGGCTTTTGACGTTTTTTCCAAGCTCCGCGAATCAGCAAGGCGAGCGTCACAGCGACCACGAAGAGGGCGAGCGGGGTTTGCCAGTCGGTGAACATAGTGGAAGCTTAGATTACGAAGGTGATTGAGGCAACCGACCGGGCGGCGGAAACGGAGACGGAAACGGAGTTTTAACCGCTAATGTACGCTAAGTGACGCTAATTCCGGCCCGGCCTATTTCTGGATTAGCGGTCATTAGCGTCCATTAGCGGTTAACACTCGGTCTGTCTTGGTTTAGTACCCGAGTGCGCGGCCGACTTGATAAATGACAAGGCACAGGCCCCAGGCGAAACCGGTCATGTAAGCGAGTTGAAACAATGGCCAGCGCCACGAGTTGGTTTCGCGTTTCACCACCGCGACCGTGCTCAAACACTGCATCGCGAAGACGTAAAACACCATCAGGTTGAGGCACACTAGGGGCGTGAACAACTTGCTGCCGTCGGTCCGCACCGCCGCTTGCAGCGCGTCGCGCAGGTGGCCTGCGTCGGCTTCCTCGTCGTCGCTGGTTTCGACTGCGAAAATCACACTCATCGCACTGTTAAACACCTCGCGGGCCGCAAAGGAGTTGATCAAGCCGATGCCGATGCGCCAGTCGAAGCCCAGCGGTGCGATCACCGGTTCGAGCGCGTGTCCCGCCTGGCCGGCGAAACTGTGCGCCAGCGCTTGTTCCTTGGGCGTGCCTTCGGGGGCTTTCGGGTAGGTCGCGAGAAACCACAGCACGATCGACAATCCGAGGATGACCGTGCCCGCGCGTTTGACGAAAATGCCGGCGCGTTCAGCCATTTGCTGGGCGACGTCGCGCACGCGTGGCAAACGATAGGGCGGCAGTTCCATAATCATCAGCGGCGGGGCACTGCGCAGCAGGGTTTTCTTGAAAAACCAAGCGAAGCCAAACGCGCCAAAGGTGCCTAGCGAATACATGAGCAACATGAGGCCGACCTTGGTGCCCAGCGGCACTTCGCTGGTCGGGACCATCGCGGCGATCAGCAGCAGGTAAACCGGGAGGCGCGCCGAGCAGCTCATAAACGGCGCCACGAGGATGGTCACGAGGCGGTCCTTGGGTTGCTCAATGGTGCGCGTGGCCATGATGCCGGGAATCGCGCAGGCGTAGGAGCCGAGCAGCGGGATAAAACTGCGGCCGTTGAGGCCGACGCGGCTCATCATGCGGTCCATGATAAAGGCCGCGCGCGCCATGTAGCCGGTGCTTTCCAGCAGGCCGATAAAGAAGAATAAGATGATGATTTGCGGCAGGAAGATGATCACGCCTTGCACGCCGGCGATGGCACCGTCGATCACCAGGTCGTGCAGGTCGCCGGCCGGGATTAGGCCGCTGACCCAGGTGGACAGAACGCCCATCAGGCTTTCAATCCAGCCCATGGGGATATCGGCTAGGGTAAAGATGCTCAAAAACATTGCCGCCATGATCGTGCCGAAGATCGTCCAGCCCCACACGGGGTGCGTCACCCAAGCGTCAATGCGGTCGCTCACGCTGGGGCCGACAGGGGTGGCGGAGTCCTGGCCGACGACCTCGGCGGTGAGTTTACCGATGCTCTCGTAGCGGGCGTTAACGAGTTCGGCGGCCCAATCGGTGCCGGCGGCGGCCCAGCGTTTTTCCCACGACGCAAGGATTTCCTGGGTGCGGGTGGCGAGCGCAGTGGAGCCGGCCACACGTACGCTGTCGCGGTCGGTGAGTAGCAGCAGGGCCTCGGCGCGGGCGATGAGCGGGGGTTTGCCGTCGTTTTCCTGGAGCGAGGCTTGCAACTCCGAGACGGCGGGGGCGATGGCGGCGGGCACGCCCCAAGCATGCCGGGAAAGCGGCAGGTCGGAGCGGCTGAGGGTGAGTTTGAGTTCTATGACGCCGCGGCCGCTGGAGGCGGCGCAGGGGATCACCGGGATGCCGAGCAGTTGTTCGAGCCGTGCGGTGTCGATGCGCATGCCCAGTTCCTCGGCTACATCGATCATGTTGAGCACGAGGATGACCGGGCGACCGAGGTCGAGGATCTGGTGAACGAGGTAAAGGTTGCGCTCTAGGTTAGTGGCATCGACGACGCAGACGATGCGGTCGGGCATGGCGGTGTCGGCACGGCGGCCGAGGAGGACGTCGCGGGTGACGGCCTCGTCGGGGGAGCGGGCGGCTAGCGAGTAAGTGCCTGGCAGGTCGATCAGGGTGAGCGGCTGGCCGTGCTGGGTGTAAGCGGTACCGATCTTGCGCTCGACGGTGACACCTGGGTAATTGCCCACCTTCTGCTTCAGGCCGGTGAGGGCGTTAAACAGAGTGGATTTACCGCAGTTGGGATTGCCGACCAGGCCGTAAACGGGAGCCGAGGCGCGGGTGGAGGGCGCGGGTTTGGAGGGAGGGAGGGGAGGCGTCATAGAGGCGGGAGCTGATCTTTCTCTTTCCTCGTTATCTTTATCGTTATCCCTCCGGAATCCGATGCCAGTTGTCGTGGCTGTCGGGCGGGGCACGCACCCCTGACGAAAGATTAAGATAAAGAGGAAAGAGAACGATTCGGCGAAGGATTCGGCGGAGAGAACGAGTAGGAGAACGAGGAGGAGCCGGCGCGTGGGACTACGCTGACCGGCTTATTTCGCTTCGACCAAGATAAAGTCGGCCTCGGTTTTGCGCAGGGTGAGGTTGTAGCCGCGGAACTTGATTTCGAGCGGGTCGCCCATTGGCGCGGTGCGCACGAGGGTCAGGGAGGTGCCGGGCAGTAGCCCCATCTCGCGCAGGCGTAGAAAAGCGACGCCCTGCTTGGGGAATTCGCGGACGACGGCGCTGGCGCCAACGGCAAGGGATGAAAGCGGTGTGAGCTCAGCCATAAAAAAGGGGGGGCTGTCGGGGGGGAGCGGCGGGGGGCGGGCGAGCGGCGATTGCAACCAGTGGCGGTTGCCTCAACGCACGCCGCGAATAATTTCGACGGTGATATGCTGGGCCACCCCTTCGCCGAGGGCGACCCGCATGCCACAGACTTGGCACAGCAACGTGCTCTGGCCGGAGATTTTTTGCACCACCGCCGACTCACAGAAGCCCATTTCACGCAAACGCTGGCACACCTCCACTGCGCCGTTAAGCGCATGAATGCGCCCCGCCGCCCCAGTGGGCATCTCGGTGAGCGTCATACGCGGACGCTGTAAGCGTGAGTCGGTGGGCATAAGCGAAGGCGTTGTTATGACTGAGACTCAGTTTCAATGTCAAGCGCCGGGATGGGGGCCGAGCAGGGGGGCGACGAGGGAAGGGCCGGATTACGTGGGCGCGAGGCGGTGGAAGTTGCGTGGTTAAGCCTAATGCCTGTAAGGCATGGCCCGGATAAATCTCGGGATAAGCAAGTTGCGCTATAATATTAATATACGAACAAAGGAATCGAGTACACCGAACCGAAACGCCCCCGAGTCCCTGACGAAAGAGAACGAGTAAGAGAACGAGAACGATTCAATCCCCGTCCACCGATCGGCACGTCAGCGGCACCGCTGAATTCCGTATCGTTCTCGTTCTCTTAATCTTACTCGTTCTCGATCCGACGCCGATTGCTCGAGGTAGAGCATGCCTTAACGGCATTGCGGTTAAGCCAGGGGGAGTTCGGCCAGCAAGGCCCGCCAGACGGGCAGGCGGGGTTCAAGGGCGAGCAGGCAGGCGGGAGGGAGTTTGAGCAGCGAGTTGGGTACGCCGTCGATCGCGGGTTGCCGCTCGCCGACAAGAATGTGCGCCACGTGTAGCAGGGTGGGCAGGGTCAGTTCGGGGGCGTCTAGCGCCGGACCCGTGTGGTGAGATCCCACGGCCTCGACGATCGAAGTCGGCAATTCCCACAGGCTGAGGACATAGGCGGAAACCTCAGCGTAGGTGGTGCCGTAAGTGAGGCGTTCACACTCGTCGAGCTGTTGCTGGCGGTTTCGCGCCATGGCGATGGCCGTGCTGAGTGGACCCGGCAGGTTAGCGGCCAAGACCAATAATCCGCAGTTGTGGAGCAGCCCCGCCGTAAAGGCGCATTCCTGTAACTCCCCTGGCAGGCGTTCTTCCTTGGCAATCGCCCGTGCCGCCGAACCCAACGCTTGCGCCCGCGCCCAGAGCCGATCCACGGAGATGCCCGCCCGGCCGGGATCATGGCAAAAATTGAAAATCTCCGCGCTCAGCACCAACGCCTTCAAGAGCTCGACGCCCAGCAGGTTCACCGCCTCGGCCACCGAGTTCACCGTGTGACCGAAACCGAAATAGGCGGAGTTGGATAATTTCAGCACTTTAGCGGTGAGGCCCTGATCGGCCTCCACCAAATGCGCGAGGGTTTCCAGATCGGTTCCGGGCTGGTTGATAGCGGCCACTAAACGGCGGTAAACGAGGGGCTGGCTCGGTAAAAGCGGAAGCCGGTCGGCCATCAGCACCGCGCTCACGTTTTTGTCCTTTGCGCCCAAACCAACGAGGTTGAGCACGGTTTCGCGCAACTGCTTCGGGGCACAGGGTTTGGCGAAATAATGGTGAGCGGTGCTCACGCTTTGCGCTAGTAGGGTTTGGTCGGCTTGGCCTGAAAGGACGATGCGCACGACGTGGGCGTAGCGTTGGGCGACCACAGCGAGCAGTTCGGCTCCGTTCATGCCCGGCATGCGCATGTCGGTCACCAGTACATCACACGGACCGGCGGCGAGTTTTTGCAGCGCCTCGTCGCCACCCGTTGCGCTCGCCACGCTCCAGGTTTCGCCAAGGTCGTCAAAGGCTCGCCGCAGCCCTTCCATCAGCCGCTGTTCATCATCAACAAAAAGAATGTGTTTCATCGGCGTCAGGTGGGGAGTAGCAAAGGTAAAATCATCGCAGGGGAGGCCGCGTTGGAGAGTTATCGGCACACGGGGCCTTTAACTAAGTGGGGAATCGCCTAAAATGTGACGCGGCATCGATTCGGGTTGGAGCCCGCTGTTCCGTGGGGAGGTAGCAGCGGTTATGCGGCGGCCGTTTTACCCACGAACTACACGAACGGACACCAAAGTAGGAGCGGATGGGCGTGGCTTAGTTATGGTAGGTAGCCTGGGGTTTAGGCAGAAGCGCCAAAGAAGCCTAAAAGGGAACGGCGAGATCCAGCTCGGCCTTGGCGGATCAGTCCTCCAATGCCGTCATTCAATCGCGATGGGTTCGGTTACGCCGTTAATCTCGGCGAAATTCTGCAACCGTTGCAGGTGCGCCTCGGTTAGGCGCGTGCCGGCGGTGAGTAAGATCAGCCCGTTGGGCGTGGTCACGTTGGCACGCAGGGTCATGCCCGCTTCCAGTTTAGCCAAGCTTACTGCGCTGGGGGCGGTCAGGCCATTGGTCGTTACGGGTTTAGCCGCTGCCTCAAAGACCTTCACGCTGGCGTACAGCGCGAGCACCACCGCGGGTTCATAGCGCTCGGGTCCTTGCTTGAGCAAGCTGATCGCCTCGGTGGGCGAGGTGCCTTTGCGAACGATCGTTAGCAGCGCTTTGATTGCGTGCAGCACACGTGCTTCCAGCGGGATGGCCGCGCCGGCGATTTTGTTCTCCGGGTAACCCGCCCCGTTGAAATGCTTGTCCTGGTAAAGCACTGCCTGCGTCACGGCTTCGAGGCGCGGGATGCGTTGCAACAAGCGGCTGGAAAACTCCGGCACGCGTTCAACCAGTTTGGTTTCCGCAGCCGACAACGGCTGATGGTTTTTGAGCTTTTCGTTGACCGATGGGGGTAATGTCGCCCGGCCGATCTCGGCGAGCTGCGCGGCAATTTCAAAGCTCCACGTGGGCTGCTTGAGCGCCAGGGCGACTTCACGCGCCAAGCTGCGGCGCAGCTGTGCCTGCCCAAACGCCTCAGCATCGAGCAGGCTGAGGATGTCGGTGAGCGCCTGGATCGCGCCGTTGAGCGTACCTTCCAGCAACTGCTTCTCGGCGGTGATCAGCCGGTACTGCTCAAGGCCAGCGTTAAGCGCTGCGGCCACCTGCTCCGGGGCGCAGGGCTTGAGCATGAGCCGGAAAACACCGGCCTGGTTAATGGAGTTGAGCGCGTCGCCCATGTCGGCGTGGCCCGAGATCATCAGGCGCACCGTATCCGGTCGCAGGGCACGGGCGGCCTGGAGAAATTGCACGCCGTCCATACCCGGCATTTTGAGGTCGGTGAGGATGACCGCGTATTCCTCGGCCTCGAGCATTTTGAGTGCGGCGGCGGGCCCTTCGGCGGTGTGGAGGGTGAATTGCTCGCCAAGGCTGCGTTGGTAGGCGCGCAGGATCAGGGGTTCGTCGTCAACGGCTAGAATAAGATTGGACATGGGGGCGGGGGGAAAAGGGGGCGGTTGCGGAGGACGGAGGGGCGGAGGACGGGGAAAGGGGACGGGGGCGGGGGAAGGGGGGCTGGGGGCGGGGAGAACGTTCAACATCCAACATTGAACATCCAACGTTCAAGGGGCGGAGAGGCGGAGGCCGAAGGGGGGGGCGGTTGGACGTTGGAAGTTGAGCGTTGAATGTCGGATGTTGTTCTGGGCTTTTGTTTGGGGCCGTTCTTCAGGGATTGGGCTTCAGGGTCTCGGCTACGCAGGCGCGCCAGGTTGGCAGGCGGCTTTCAATGCCGAGGCTGGCGAGGCGAGCGAGGTCGAGCGCGGTTTCGGCGATGCCGTCGATGGAGGTCAGGCGCTCGCCGACCAGTCCATGGGCGACATGCAACAGGGTGAGCGTATCGAGCGGTGCGGTGGCGGTGGCCTGTCCCGCGGGGGCGGGCAGCAAGCCGGGGCCGCGCAGGTGGCTGGCCACCGCCTCAACGATCGATTTGGGCAACCCCCACAAATCGAGCACGTAACCGGCGACCTCGGCGTGGGTTGACCCGTAGGTTTGCAGTTCGCCGTTGTACAACGGCTGGTGCTGGTTGCGTGCCAGGGCGATGGCGGCGCGCACTTGATCGGGCAGGTTTTCCGCCAACACCAGCAGCCCGCAGTTGTGCAAAATACCCGCCGTGAACGCCGCCTCCTGCTGCTCGCGCGGCAGTCCTTCCTCGTGGGCAATCCTCCGCGCCGCCGCCGCCGTCGCCTGGGCGCGCGCCCACAGCCGCTCGATCGACAGGCCGGCCCGGGTCGAGTGTTTGCAAAAATCGAATACCTGCACGCTCAGCACCATCGACTTCAACACCTCGACGCCGAGCAGGCTCACCGCATCGGCTACGCTGCGCACCGAATGGCCAAAGCCGAAAAACGAGGAGTTGGCCAACTTGAGGACTTTGGCCGTGAGGCCCTGGTCGGATTCCACCAGCCGGCCCAACGATTCCAAGTCGGTGCTAGGCTCGGCGATGGCCGTTAGCAGCCGTTGGTAAATCTCAGGCCGACTCGGCAGCAGCGGCAGTCGGTTAACCAAGCCGCGGGTACGGTCGTCGCCTACGCCTTGGCCAAGATTGAAGAGGCGCTGCACGGTGGTGCGCAACAACTCCGGGTCGCAGGGCTTGGAAAAATAATGGTGCGCGGTGTTCACGCACTGCACCAGCAGCTCGTGGTCGGCCTGCCCGGAAAGCACGATGCGCACGATCTGGGGCCGCAGTTGCACGACTTCGGCGAGCAGTTGCGCGCCGTTCATGCCGGGCATGCGCATGTCGGTCACCAGCACGTCGTAGTGGCCGCCGGCGAGCTTTTGCAGGGCTTCCGCGCCGCTGTTGACGCAATCCGCCGTCCAACTCTCCTCAAGCTCGCTAAACGCACGCCGCAGCCCGCGGAGCACCATCGGATCATCGTCGACGAAGAGGATGTGGTTCATGCGGGTGTGGGGTGACCGGGGGCGGTCGGATTGCCTATGACTGAGTTGGCGGCTCCAGCTTCGACCACAGCCACCAACGGGATTCGAATAAAAAACGTGGTGCCGCGCCCCAGCTCGGTTTCGAAGCTCAACGTGCCTTTATGCCGGTCGACGATTACCGAGCGCGCCAGCGCCAGCCCTTGGCCGGTACCTTTGCCGACCTGCTTGGTGGTAAAAAACGGCGTGAAAATGTGGCTGCGGGCGCTCTCGGGGATGCCGGCCCCGGTGTCGGCCACCCGCACTTCCGCCCAGCCTTCGGCCACTCGCGTGCTCACCGTGATGACGCCTTTGCTGCCGGGGGTTTTCGCCACGACGTCGCCGATACTATGCGCGGCGTTGACCACCAAGTTGACGATCACCTGGTTGAAATCTCCCAGGTGGCACGGCACTGCGGGCAGCGCGGGATCGAGGTGGGTCTGCATGTCGGCCACGTATTTCCATTCATTGCGGCAAACAATCAGGGTGTTCTCGATGGCTTGGTTGAGGTCGGAGGCGGTCAACGCGTCGCCACTGCGGTGGGAGTAACTCTTCATGGCGCGCACGATTTGGGTGATGCGCACCATGCCGTCGTGGGCGTCGGCCAGCGCCGAGGGTAATTCGCGGCGCAGGACTTCGAGTTTCACGTTGGGCAAGGTTGCCAGCCACTCCGCAACGTCGGGGGCCAAGGGCCCGCTTGCGTGCAGCGCGGCGAGCAGGCGGGGATGCGCCTCCAGCACCGGGTCGAGTTTAGCCACTCCTTGGGTGACGTAGGCGAGGTTGTCGGTGACGAATTGCGAGGGCGTGTTGATCTCGTGGGCAATGCCCGCAGCAAGCATACCGATGGACTCCAGCTTCTGCGATTGGGTGAGCTGGATTTGCAGGGTCGCGCGCTCCTCGTCGGAGCGTTTTTGCACCGTGATGTCGGTGGAAAGGCCGAAGGTGCCGGTGATGATACCGGCGGCGTTACGCAGAGGCAGTTTGCTGGTGGAGAACCAGCGCCGGGTGCCGTTGCGCTGGGTGATTTGCTCGATTTGGTCGATGATCGGGCGGCCGGTTTGACGAATGGACGCTTCGTCGTCGGCGCATTTGGCGGCATCGGCCGCCTGGTAGAAGTCGAAGTCGGTGCGGCCAAGGATCGTTGCTGGCTCGGCGCCGACGAACGTGGCCAGCGCCTGGTTGACCTGGATAAACCGGCTCTCGTTGTCCTTGAAATAAATCAGTGCGGGCACCGTTTCCATCAGGCAGTTCAGCAGCCAGCGTTCGTGGCGCAGCGCGGCCTCGGCGGCGCGGCGCTCGGTGATGTCCTCTTTACTGGCGAGGTAGTGGGTGATCACGCCGGCATCGGTCTTAATCGGGGTAATGGTGGCGGCTTCCCAATACAGCTGGCCGGCCTTGTTCATATTGTGGAAGACCCCGGACCAAGGCTCGCCGCGACTCAGGGTGGCCCACAGTTCGAAATAGGCCTCTGGCGAGGTCTCCCCGGATTTAAGCACGCGGGGGTTTTTGCCCAAAACTTCGGCGCGAGAGTAGCCGGTAAGGCGGGTGAACTTGTCGTTCACGTACTCGATGTCGCCGCGAGTGTTGGTGATGACGACGCTGGCCGGGCTTTGTTCAACGGCGCGGGAGAACAACTGGAGGCGCTCCTGGCTGTTTTTCAATTCGGTGATGTCCCAGTTCACGCCGATCATCTTGAGTGGTTGGCCGTGTTCATCGCGTTGAACGATGGCGCGGGCCCGCAGGTGGTGAACCGCGCCGTCGGGCCATGAAATCCGGAACTCGGTGTCGAACGGCCGGATGCCTGCGACTGCATCCTTAAGTTCCTCATATGCTTTGGCTCGATCGTCGGGGTGGAGCGCGTCTGCCCAGGAAGCGTAGGAATTGACCAGCGCATCGGGTGGCAGGCCGAAGATGCTGCGCATGGTGGCGTCCCACAGCAGCGTGTTGGTGCGCACGTCCCATTCCCAAATGCCGATGCCGCCGACTTGGTTGGCCAGAGCTAGGCGCGAGGCCTTTTGCTGCAACTCGCTCTCGGTGCGGCGCAGGTCGGTCAGCGCGGCTTCGGCGCGCTGCCTTTCGATCTCGAGCCGATCTGCGGTGAGTTTGCTCGCGGTGATATCGAGCTTGGTGGCCATGAAGCCGGTGAGCTGGCCCAGCTCGTCATGCAGCGGGATAACATCGAGGTTCACCCAATAATCCTGGCCGTCCTTGCGCTGGTTGCAGATGTCGCCCTGGAAACTCATGCCACGGTCAAACGCGGCGCGCATGGCCCGAATCGTGGCCGGGTCAGTGCGAACGGATTGCAAGAAGTCGCCGGGTTTTTTGCCAATGGCCTCTCTGGCCGTATAGCCGGTGATGCGTACGAACCCATCGTTTACCCAGGTGATCCGCCGCTGGGCATCGGTGAAAACGACGGCATTGGTGGTGCGGGTGGCGACCAGGGCGAGTTGCTCGGCATTGTTTTTGGCTTCAGCCAGATCGGCGGTCATGGCTTCGGCTAGAGCGCGGGCTTTTTGCGAGGTACGCTGGTAGCTGAGCAGCAGGCCGGCGACCAACAGGGTGAGGATGGGCCCGATGAGCGCAGCGCTATAAACACTCAGGCGCGAAGTCGCTTCGAAGTGTGTGCTGGGAGTGACGGACAGTTCCCACGACTCGTTGCGCAACTGAAGGGGGATAACGCGATGAAATCCCCTCGGCGCATGGGCCGTTGGTGCGCTAGCGCCAGCTTCGGCTTTTCCGGTTTGGAACACGGGTTGGCTGCGGTCGGGGCCGCCCAAAACATCAAAGTTGATCTGCTCGCTCAGCCCGCTGGTGAGGGAGGCGAGCAAGCGCGAGGCGCTCACCGGCAGGTAAGTCCAGCCCAGGAGCGCTGCGCTGCGCTCGTCGGCGGTGGCGGGCCGGCTACCGTTTCGGTAAACCGGAAAAATCATAAAAACCCCTTTGCTGGACGGGTCTTGTGGGTTGAGCAAAAGCGGCGGGGTAAAGGCGATTTCACCGCTGCGCATGGCGTGCTCAGCGGCCGCGCGAAGCCGTGGATCTTGCGCGAAATCAAATCCCTCGGCGGCTGCGTTCGGCGCCAGCGGGTGGATAAACTCAACAACGTAGAGTTCGGCTGCATCGCCCTGGCTTTTAAGTTGGAATCCCGGGGCGTCATCGGCGCGAGTGGCGACAAGGAATTCGGCCAGGTTTGCTCGCGGCACGCGGCGAATGAAACCGACGCCAAGGGCGCCGGGGAACTCCTCGGCGAGGTTGCGCTCGGCAATCATCGCGGTGAACTCGCCGCGTTCGACTGATTTGCTGGCGGGCCAGAGCGAGCGCGCGCCACGCAGCCCGTTCTCGCTATGATTAATGCAGCGGTGGATCTCGGCCTTCAGGTCCGCGCCTAGATGGTTGAAGTATTCAAAATCCCGCGAGCGGGCGACCTGTTCAGTCCACCAGGTGGCTGCGACACTGAGCCCGAGCCCGATGAGGATCACGCTGACTATGGGCAGACTGGCGCCACGCAGACGGGCGTGGCCCCGAGTTCCGCAGTTCGCTTTAAGCGGCAGGGCCGGTGCGAGCGGGGCGTGCACGGTTGGGTGCGCGGAATCGCGGGTCGCGCAGCCGGCAGGCGAGCTGGGGGCCGCAGAGGGGGTGGTTTTGGGCAGCATAACTGACGAGAGTAGGTCAGTTATCTATCGGCGCATTCGGTCGGTTACCTTAGGGCTAACTCGCAAAAAGCGGCCGCCCCCTCGTGGAATAAGCCCAGGTTTTAGGGGCTCAGTGGCTGGCTTAACCCGAACGCCGAAGTTTTAACCACGGAATTCACAGATGAGCACAGATAACAGAGTGTTACTGAATTTGAAGACAGGATGAAAAAAAGGGGATCACGCTGAGTCCTTTTACCTCCTAAGGGATTGTATCTGTGCAATCTGTGTAATCTGTGGTTGGTTTGAACTTCGGAATTCAGGCTTAAGACGAATCACGTACAAGTCGTGGGTTCCGGCACCTCGAGCTCACGCTCAAGGCCACGGGGAGTACATCGCTTGAGCCCGTACGGGGATCGTGGGGCCTTGCGCGTGAGCGCAGGGGTGGGCCAAGGGCTCCGATCTTCGACGCAGCGAATTCGCTTTAGGCCCCGAAAAACTGCGTCAACCAGGGGATCAGCCCCTCGATTCCGGCCAAGGTTTCGGGCGCGGGTTGGCCGGCGCGCCAAGCGTGGAAGGGGCGGGCGTCGCCGGTGGACAGGTCGTCCATGTCGTTGTGGATAACCGCATCCACGGTGCCGGCGGCAAACAGTTTGGCCACGGCCGCCGCGCGGGCCGGCGCATCGGCACCGGCGGTGAGTTTGAACCCAACGACCTTCAGCGGTCGGGGCGCGGCGTAGGTTTTTAACTCGGGTAGCAGCTTTGGCGTGGGCACCAGGCGCACCGTCAGTTCGGCGGCGTAGGAGGACATTTTACCCTCGTGAGTGGAGTCAGGGCGGTAGTCGGAGACGGCGGCGCAGTGGATAACCGCGTCATAGGGGTGGGCGGCATTGCCGAGACGGCGGCGCAGGGCGGCTTGCAGCGCTGCGGTGGAGGAAAACGACTCGGTGTCGGTCACGCGGCTGGGGCGCACGGCCGCTTCGCCGTGGAGAACCGTGACGGTGTGGCCGTGGGCGGCGAGGGCGTCGGCCAGCAGCGCTCCGGTGCGGCCGGTGCTGATGTTGGACAAAAAGCGCACCGCGTCGATGGGTTCGCGGGTCGCGCCGGCGGTGATGAGGATGTTCACGTGAAAAGGCAGGAGGATTAGCGGAGCGGAGCAGTTACACAGAGGGCACGAGAGGTGGCACGGAGGTCACGGAGGGCGGAGTTCATGGAGTTTACTAATGTACGGACGGACGAAATTCTTTAACTGGATCTAGGATTAACTCCGTGGACTCTGTGGTCCTCTAGTGCCCTCTGTGTAACCCTGCCTTGTCTCCCTCATGCGATCTTCGGCCCCAATTCGGCGAGGACGTGCATGACGAGCTGCTCGGGTTCAAGGAGCCGGCCGGCACCCTCTTCGCCGCAGGCCAGCGGGCCGCTGCCGGTGGGCAGCACGCGCACCCCAAGGCCGCCGAGTTTGGCAAGCGAGGCCTGAGTGAGCGGGTGTTCGAACATCGCGACGTTCATCGCGGGCGCGATCCACCACGGTTTTTTCTGCAGTTCCCACGCCAGGAACAGGCTGCCAACCAGGTCGTCGGCCAGGCCGTTGGCGAGGCGGTTGATCGTGTTGGCGGTGGCGGGGGCGACCAGCGCGAGGTCGGCCCAGCGGGCGAGGTTAATGTGTTCCATGGCCCGGCCCGGCTCCCACATGTCGCTGGCTACAGCCTGGCCAGTGAGGCCCTCCAGCGTCGCCTTACCGACGAATTGCAGCGCAGCGGGTGTGGCAACCGTGCGAACCTCGACGCCTGCCTGCACCAGCCGCGAAATCGCGAAGCAGGCCTTGTAGCACGAGATCGAACCAGTGAGGAAAAACAGCAGGCGGGGTTTGCGGGCGGTGGTCATGGGCGGAGCGGGGAGAGAACGGGGCGGAGTCGGAGGGTTACACAGAGGGCACGAGAGGTGGCACGGAGGTCACGGAGTAAGGCAGCGGTATGGGCTCGAAAAGTAGCGCAGACTTCCAGTCTGCTTGGGTGTAACGGGTTTCCGGATCTAAGCAGACTGGAAGTCTGCGCTACTTTTTGGGGCTTAGTAAGATTCTTTGGCGCTAGGGAAGCTGCCGTCGGCCACCGCGGCGGCGAAGCCGGCGAGGCCGCTGGTCACCGTGCCACCGGCGTCGGCGAACGCGCGCACGAAGCGCGGCGCAAACCCGGGGTTGAGTCCGAGCAGATCGTGAAACACCAGCACCTGTCCGTCGGTGTGCGGGCCGGCCCCGATGCCGATTACCGGAATTGCCAGCGCTACCGTGATGATTTTAGCGACTTCACTGGGCACGCATTCGAGCACCAGACCGCACGCACCCGCCTCGGCGGCGGCACGGGCTTGGGTGATGAGTGCCTCGGCGGCGGCCTCGGTTTTACCCTGCACCTTGTAGCCGCCCAGCGCATTGACCGACTGCGGAGTCAGCCCGAGGTGGACGATCACCGGCACGCCGGACTCGACCAGATGGTTAACGACATCGGCGTGGCCGTCGATGCCCTCGATTTTAACGGCATGGGCACCGGCGCGCATCAGTAGTACGGCGCACTCGACGGCGGGGGCGATGCCCTTGCGGGCAGCGAGGAAAGGGAAGTCGGCGATGATGAACTTGGTGCCGGCCAAGCCGCGGGCGACGGCGGCGGTGTGGCGCGCCATGATTTCGGGGGTGGCGGCGAAGGTCGTCGCTTCGCCATCGACGACGGTGGCAACGCTGTCGCCGACCAACACGCAGTCGACGGGTGAAGCAGCCAAAAAGCGGGCCTCCCACGCCGTGTAGGCCGTGGACATACTGATACGGCCCTGACCCTTGCGGGCCTTGAATTCGAGGACGGTTTTCATGCGAGGCGGGAACTCTCGCAGCTCGCCGGCAAAAGCCAACCCCGCTCTTGCGCGGTTTCGGCGATGCAAGCGCTGGGCGGTACAGGCAAGCGCGGGGCGCAGCACCTTAAGCTCACGCTCAAGGCCACGGTGAAGTGTCGCTGGCAGTGCCAAAGGGTGGTCCTGGGGCCCTTCCACGTGGCTGCCCCGACCGTTGAGCCCCTCCGTGTGGCCTTGAGCGTGAGCTCAAGGGGTTTGTGCGGGCCTGTTACAAAGCGGGCGTCAGCCAGACGTGGCGAATGCTGAGGCCCTTCCAGCCTTCCTTTGCGCCTTTAAACGCAAACGGGTCTCGCCCGCCTGGAGCGCGATTTCGCCGAGCGTCACCGTTTTCCACGTCTATCCCACGCCGGTCGAAGGTGTTCGCCAACGGGCTGTTTGTTAATGGGGTGAACATTGCCGCGCTCGCCGTAGTCGAGGGTGACGGCGAATCCGGAGCGGGGGCCGCTACGGCAAAGGCGCGCTGCACCTCGCGGAGGGGGGGCGTAGCCCACTTTCTCGTCGGGCCAGTTCGCGGTGTGCAAGGAGAGTTGCCCGATGAATACAGGCAGCTCGGGGCGCTTCCAGGCGGTGCGCAGTTCGGCGACGGTTGGCTTTTTTTGCGGGCCTCGTCCCTCCGAAAGGCATCACTGCCTTGGCGGTTTCGTCCACGACCACTTTCGCGCTCCCAAACAATGGGGTGACTGGAGTGGCGTCTGTTTTGTGGGCATCTGTGGTTGTGGTTTTTTGTCATTCACCCCCCCCCCCCCTACAATGAAGCGCTTTCGCGATTCCACTCCTGACTCAACTTCGGAAAAAACCTCGGCAGTTTGGCCGCGAGAGAACGCAAGGAGTGCAAAGAACAATCCCTGTATTTCTTTGCGCTCTTTCGCGGCTAAAAGGATCGAAGTTTTTCTTCGATTTGCAGCGCCGGCAGAAGCTCCAACTTAAATGTCACTGCCTACAAGTCCTGTCCGCCCGCGCCTTACTTGGCCGCCGTCGGGACCGTGCCGGCTTTGATCAGCACGAAGCTGTCGGGCTGCAGGTGCTTCTTAATCGTCGCATTGACCTGCTCCACTGTCAGCTCGGTTAGCTTCTGCGGATACTCGTCGATCCAGCTCAGCGGATACCCGCGGTTAACCGTCGCCAGCAGCGTGCCGGCCATGCCGTCGGTCGTGGCCAGTCCCACTTGAAAACTGCCGGCAAGGTTGGTCTTGGTGCGGCCCACTTCCACAGCGGTGACGCCCTGCTCATACCAGGATTTTAACTCGCGACGGGTGGCGGCGAGGCCTTTTTCCAACAACTCGGGCGAGAAATTCGCCGCAATGCGCCAGTCGCCGTTGGAGTAGCTGTCGTTGGAAACCCGCGAGCTGATCCCGTAGGTGAGGCCTTCTTGGTCACGCACCGTGGCCATCAGGCGACCGGTGAATCCGCTGCCCAAAATGGCCGTGGCAACACGCAGGGGCAGCGCGTCGGGATCGGCGTGGCGCAGGCCGGTGGCTTGGCCAAAAATGACGCTTACGTTGGGCTTGTCGGCCATGAACACGGTCTGGTCGCGGTCAACGTCGAGGTGAGTGATGGTGCGTGGATAATCGGGGCGTTTCACTCCACCCGTCCAGCCGGCGAAGGCCTTGGCGACCTCGGCTTGCAGGGTGGCGGAGTCGACATCGCCAACGGCAACCAACGTGAGGCCGGCCGGGCCGTAGTGCTTTTGGTGAAAGGCGCGCAGCTCGGCCACGGTGGCGGTCTTGACTGCGGCCATGAAGGCAGCCGGAGCCGGCTCGTAGTTCGGGTGGCCGAGAGGATAAATGGCGGCGGCGAAGGACTGGCCTGCGCGGTAGTTAGTCTGCTCTAGGGAGCGTTGCACGCGGCCAGAGATTTGTTTCTGGAGTTTGACCAGATCCTCATCGTTGAAGGCCGGGGCGCGCAGTTGTTCGGCCAGTAGTCCGATCACCAAGGGGAAGTCCTTGCGCAGGCATTTGCCGCTGAAGGACACCATGGTGTCGTCGACACTGAAGGTCAGGGTGGCGCCGACGGCGTCGAGTTGTTGGGCGATCGCGAACTGGTCCTGTGCGGTGGTGCCTTTGTCCAGCATGCCGCCAACTAAAGTGGCAATGGCGAGGTTGCTTTCGGGCGCGAAGGAATCGCCGGCCGGCAAAGCGCCGCAGAAGGTGACCACGTCTTTGACGAGGGTTTTGTAAGCGATCACATCGATGCTGGCCACCTGGGCCCGCACGGCCTGGTCGGCGACCCCGGCGTGCACAGCGGCGGCGAGCAGAAGGGGGGCGGCGGTGGCAAGAATCAGGCGGCGGGCAGCGGACGGAAAACGGAGGCAGTTCATGGTGTGAAAATCAGGGGTGGCGGGGGCGGGTGGGCGGAGGGGCGTCGGCTCGGTGGCGGGCTTTGGGGATCTTTCTCGTTCCTCTTTATCTTAATCGTTCTCCTTCCGGCTTCGATTCCGGCTGCTGCTGGTGCAGTACGCCTGACCCTGACGAAAGATTAAGAGAAAGAATAAAGAGAACGAGGCGGCGAGTGAGGATAACGAGAACGATTGCGGGCGGTTACGGGGTGATGATCTCCGGGGTGGACAGCGGGATAAACCAGCCGGTGGTGCTTTGGTCTTCGTCGAGGTACTGGTTGGCCACGCGTTTCACGTCGGCGGCGGTCACCTTGCGGATGGCTTCGTCGAGGGTGACATAGAGCGTCCATTCACCGCTGGAAATGTACTCGTTGAGGTTGCTCGCAATGGCGAAGGCGCCGTCGCGGGCGTAGGCCGAGGCGGCCATCAGTTGGCTGATTGCAGCGGCGACCTCGGCGTCGGTAACGCCGTCCATTTTCACTGTGTAAACCTCATCGAGCAGCGCGGTCTCGGCGTCCTCGGGCTTCACGTCGGGGGCTAGGCTTGCGTAAAGGGTGGTCAGCGCAGGATCACGGAAAAAGCCGATGTCGGCATTCACGTTGGTGGTGAGATTTTTGTCGGTGAGACCGCGGTAAAGGCGGCTGTTTTTGCCGTTGGTGAGGATGGAGCCGAGCACCTGGAGGGCGGGCATGTCGGGGTGGTTGGCAGCGGGGGTTTTGAAGGCGATGCCGACTACGCCGAGACGACCAGCGCGCTTGAGGGTGACGCGGCGCGGGCCGGTTTGGGCGGGCTCCTCGGTGACCACCTGCGGGATGGTGTGGGGCGCGCGCGGGATGGCGCCGTAGTGCTTTTTAACCAAGGCGAGGGCATCGTTTGCGTCGATGTCGCCGATGAGCGTGGCGGTGGCGTTGTTGGGCCAGTAAAAGGTGTTGTAGAACTCACGTAGTTTTTCGATGGAGACCTTTTCGATGTCGCTGCGCCAGCCGATCGTGGGGTGATGGTAGGGGTGGGCGATGTAGGCGACGGCGTTGATCTCCTTGTCGAGGGCCTGGATGGGGCTGTTTTCGCCGATCTCGAATTCGTTGCGCACGACGGTCATCTCGGGCTGGCGGTCGGACTCGCGCAGCCAGAGGTTGCGCATGCGGTCGGACTCGATGGCGACGTAGGCGTCGAGGTGGGCCTTGCCGAGGTTGGCGAAGTAGTTGGTGCGGTCCAGCCAGGTGGTGGCGTTGTAGGTCGCGCCGACGCGTTCGAGCAACTGGTCGATGCTGTTACCCTTGGCGCGGTTGAAGTTTTCCGTGCCCTTGAACATGAGGTGTTCCAGCAGGTGAGTGGCCCCGGTGGTGCCGCTCACTTCGTTGCGCGAGCCCACGTGGTAGGTGACCATGAAGGTCACCACGGGGGCGGAGTGGTCGGGCAGAACGAGGACGCGAAGACCGTTGGCGTCGAGGGTGTACTCCGAGATGCCGCCGAGGGTTTTGACGTAGGTGTAGCCAGCCACGCTGGCCGGTTCAGCTATGGCCTGCGGGGCTTCCGCTGCAGGCGAGGCACACGCGGAGGACGAACAAGCCTCGGCGCGCAGGGATACGGCGGGCAAAAGGACCAGACAAAGCAGGAGGCGGGGATTCATGCAAAAAGACGAGAGTCTGTGGGATGCGGGGTGAAATTAAAAAACACAGGCAGGCAAGGCGATCGCGGGTGCGGGTGCAAGCGGGGAGGTTTCGGATTTGGTCTTTCATTGGCCCGTTCGGCCGCTACGGTCCCAAGCATGAGTAAACTGACGCAGAAGACGGCGGCCAAGGTTGTTAACCCAGAACGCACGCGCCTGGCCGAGGATGAAGCGCGTACGATGAACTGGAAGCGTTGGGGCCCCTATCTCGCCGAGCGCCAGTGGGGCACGGTGCGCGAGGATTATTCGCCCGACGGCGAGGCCTGGGGCTACTTCAGCCACGAACACGCGTGCAGCCGCTCCTACCGCTGGGGCGAGGACGGCCTCATGGGAATCACCGACCGCGAGGGGCGGTTGTGTTTCTCGGTGGCGCTGTGGAACGGCCGCGACGCGCTGCTCAAGGAGCGTCTCTTCGGTCTGTCCAACCCCGAGGGCAACCACGGCGAAGACGTGAAGGAGGAGTACTTTTACCTCGATGCCACGCCGACCCATTCGTACCTGAAGGGACTTTATAAATACCCGCAGGCCGCCTTCCCCTACGCGGCGTTGCGCGAGGAAAATAAGCGCCGCAACCGCCTCCAGCGCGAGTTCGAGTTGGTCGACACCGGCGTGTTTGACCAGTCTCGCTACTTCGACGTGCAGTGTGAATACGCCAAAAACGCGCCCGACGATATCCTCATTCGCATCACCGTGACCAATCGCGGCCCGGAGGCGGCAAGCGTCCACGTGTTGCCCACGCTCTGGTACCGGAATTTCTGGTCCTGGGGCAGCAACCACGAGGGCTGCGAGGTGAAGCCGCACCTAGCCGCCACCGGCCCGCAAACGGTTGCCTGCGACCACGCGACCTTGGGCCGCTTTACCCTCCAGCAGGAGGACGCCGTTCCGCTGCTGTTTACCGAAAACGAAACCAACACGCAGCGTCTGTTTAACTCGCCCAATGCCACGCCTTACGTGAAGGACGCGTTTCACGACTACGTGGTGCGCGGGATCACGGCGGCGGTTAACCCGCTCCAACGCGGCACCAAATGCGCCGCGCATCACGAGGTCACGCTCGCCGCCGGCGAGGCGCGGGTTTTTCGCCTGCGTCTGCACTCGGCTGATACGGCCCTCGCTCCGGCCAAGGGCGCGGTTTTCGGCAAGAAATTCGATGCGGTGTTCGACGCCCGCCTGGCCGATGCGGATGTGTTTTATGGCGACTTGTTGGCGGGCGTGAGCGAGGAGAAAGAGCGCGTCGTGGCTCGGCAGGCCTACGCCGGGCTGCTCTGGTCGAAACAGTTTTATCACTACGTTGTTAAGGAGTGGCTGGAGGGCGATTCGGCCATGCCGCCGCCTCCCGAAGAGCGCAAAAACGCCCGCAACGCCGAGTGGGCACATCTGTTTAACCGCGACGTTCTCTCCATGCCTGACAAGTGGGAATACCCGTGGTTCGCCGCCTGGGATCTGGCCTTCCACATGATCCCCTTCGCCAAGCTCGACCCCGATTTCGCCAAGCATCAGCTCAACCTGCTGCTGCGCGAATGGTACATGAGCCCGAGCGGGCAGATTCCGGCCTACGAGTACAATTTCTCCGACGTGAACCCGCCGGTGCATGCCTGGGCCTGCTGGCGAGTGTATAAAATGACCGCACCGCGCGGGAAGCGTGACCGCAAGTTCCTTGCCAGCGTTTTCCAAAAACTGCTGCTCAACTTCACCTGGTGGGTGAACCGTAAAGACCCGCACGGCAAAAACCTGTTCGCCGGCGGCTTCCTCGGCTTGGACAACATCGGTGTGTTTGACCGCTCCCGGCCGCTGCCCGCGGGCGGTACGCTCACGCAGGCCGACGGCACGGCGTGGATGGCCTTCTACTGCTCGACCATGCTGGCCATGGCGCTGGAGCTGGCCGATGGCGACCCGGCCTACGAGGACATCGCCTCGAAATTCTTCGAGCATTTCCTTATGATTGCCGACGCGATGAACCACCTCGGCGGCACCGGCCTGTGGAATGAAGCCGACGGGTTTTATTACGATCAGTTGGTGCTGCCCGGCGGCCACACCGAACCGGTGCGCTTGCGCTCGATGGTCGGGTTGATCCCGCTCTTCGCTGTGGAGTTCATCGACCAGGACCGGCTCGATGCGCTGCCCGGTTTCGCCAAACGCACGCGCTGGTTTTTGAAAAACCGTCCCGAGCTCGCGCGGCAAATCTCGTACCTCGCCGCCGACGGCTGCGAGAGCAGTTTGCTTCTGCTGGCGATCCCGACGCGGGCGCGCCTGGAGCGAGTGCTCAAACTGGTGCTCGACGAGACGGAATTGCTCGCGCCCCACGGCGTGCGTTCGCTCTCGCGCCGTTACGCCGACCAGCCCTACGAGATGCACCTCGGCGGGGAATCCTACCGGGTTAACTACGTGCCGGGCGACTCCGACACCTGGCTGTTTGGCGGCAACTCGAACTGGCGCGGGCCGATTTGGTTTCCGCTCAACTACTTGCTCATCGAGTCACTGGAACGCTACCACCACTTCTACGGGGACACGATGAAACTGGAGTTCCCCACCGGCAGCGGACGGCTGCTCAACTTGGCGGAAATCGCCGCCGAACTCGGGCGGAGGCTGGTGTCGTTGTTCACCCCGGATGCCGCCGGACGGCGCCCGGCCCTGGGCGATGATGCGCGCTTCAGCGGCGATCCGCACTGGAAAGAGCTCGTGTTATTCCATGAGTTTTTCCACGGCGACACGGGGGCCGGGTTGGGTGCCAACCACCAGACCGGCTGGACCGCGCTGGTGGCGCGCCTGATCGAGCAGTACCCGACGGAGCCGCTCTAAGGCGGAGCGGGGCGATTCCGCTCTTTCTCGTTCCTCTTTATCTTGATCGTTCTCCTTCCGAATCCGGCGCAGCTCGTAAGTGGCCTGATTCGGAGTTCCTGACGAAAGATTAAGATAAAGAGTAACGAGAACGATGTCGGCTGTGGGAGCCGCGTGGCGGCGGCCGCCCCCGCTCTGCGCACTGTCCTCACACGCTAAAGCTCTCGCCGCACGAGCAGCTGGCCTTGGCGTTGGGGTTGGAAAACTTAAACCCTCCCGCGATCAGCTTGGTCGAAAAATCCAGCTCCGTGCCCTTGAGGTAGAGCGCGGTTTTGGCATCCACCAGCACCGCCACGTCCGCGCTGCGCACCAGGATGTCGCCCTTTTTGGGCTCTTTGACGAAGCGCAGTTTGTAGCTCAGCCCGTTGCAACCGCCGCCGCTGATCGCCACGCGTAGGAAATCGCCCTGCTGTTCTCGAGCGATCAGCGCCCGTGTTTTCACGCCGGCCGCCTCGGTCAGGCGCACCAGGTTTTCGTTCCCCGCTCGCACGCCTTCCGGCAGCGCGCTCGCAGGCGCGGAAACGGCGTCAGCGGTGGCGGCGGCAGGGGTGAGTGGCGTGGCGGTGGAGTCGGACATGGCGCGACTATCGCCCAAGTCGCCGCGTAATCAAGCGCCGCGCAACCGTCACCGCGTTGGCAAAACTGGTGCCGCTTGCCACGCCTTTGCCGGCGATGCCGTACGCGGTACCGTGGTCCGGACTGGTGCGCACAAAGGGCAGGCCGAGCGTCACGTTCACCGCCTCGTCGAAATCCACCGTCTTGAGCGGGGCTAAGCCTTGGTCGTGGTAAAGTGCCACCACCACGTCGAACTCTCCTTTTAACTGCCGCGCGAACACCGTGTCGCCGGGTAACGTCCGCGAGAGTCCGGGAAACTCGCCGCGCAACGTGTCCAGAATCGGGTCGATCGTGGTGAGCTCCTCCGACCCGAGCAGGCCGTCTTCACCGGCGTGGGGGTTGAGTCCGCACACCGCGATGCGCGGCTGGACCACGCCCTCGGCCCGCGCCAGCGCGTCGGCCGCGCGCACCGTGCGCTCAAACGTTGCCGGCGTCAGTTGCGTGGGCACATCACGCAGCGGCAGGTGCCAGCTGAGCAAGACCACGCGCAAACGTCCGCCGCAAAACGCCATGACCGGATCCCCGCCCCAGCGCGCGGCGAAAAACTCGGTCTGTCCAGGAAAGGGATACCCCACCGCCGCCAGGCGCGCCTTGCTGACCGGACCGGTGACCACGCCGGAAAACCGCCGGTCGCGGCACCCCGCCGCCGCCAGTTCCATCGCCGCGAGCGCCACGCGAGCGCCCGCGTCGTCGGGCGCGCCGAGGGTGGCCGCGTAGTCGGCCGGCCCCACCGCGATTTTTTCCACGTCGGCCGGCAAGCCCGCCAGCCAGCGGGCCGGGCCGATCACGGCGACCGTGTCCGCCTGCGCGGCAAGGGAGGCCGTTTGAGTGGCATGGGCGTCCCGCCCATGGTTTTGATCCGAGCGCGCCGCCAGCCACGCGGCGATGATCTCCGGGCCGACCCCCGCCGGGTCGCCGCAGATGAGCGCGAGCTTACTCATCGTTGCCAGCGCTCAGTCCGCGATCGGCGCGGGCGAAGCCGCGTTTACCGCCCGCGAAAAACTCCAAAAAGCTGCGTGCCTCCGCGGTCTCATAGTCACCGTTGGCCAGTGCTGTGGCGGCCAGCGTGCGGATGTTGCCCAGCCCGAAATACACCGCGCGGAACGCCAGCTTCAGCTCACGGATCGCGGCGCGGGAAAAGCCGCGGCGTTTCAGGCCGACCAGGTTGAGCCCCGACACCTCGTCGCGCTCGGCATTGATGGTGAACGGCGCCAGGTCGCGCGAGATGCGCGACAGTCCGCTGATCATCGCACTCTCGCCGATGCGGCAAAACTGGTGGATGCCGGCGCCGCCGCCGATGAAGGTGAAACTGCCCACGTCGACATGCCCGGCGAGCATAACGTTGTTGGCCAGCACCACGTCGTCGCCCAGTGCGCAGTCGTGGCCAACATGGCTGTTGGCCATGAGGAAGCAGCGCTCGCCGATCACGGTGGCTTTACCGGCATGAATAGCGCGGTTGAGGGTAACGTTTTCGCGGATCACCGTGCCCGCACCGACGCGCACAAAACTGGGCGTGGCGCGGTCAAACTTCAGGTACTGCGGGTCGCCGCCGACCACCGCGCCCGGGTGCACGACCACGCGGTCGCCGAGCACGGCATGGCGGGTGACGATGGCGCGGGCCATGATCTCGCAGTCGGCGCCGAGTTGTGCGCCGTCTTCAACGAGGGCAGTGGGATGGATGAGCGTGGGCATTGGGCTTTGGTTATACTGGCGATGTTAGGGGCGCGGGAGATGCGTCGATAAGCGCGGCAACGCGGGTGTCAGACCGCGCCGACTTCGCGGAAGCTGGCCTCGGCTAAGGCCGGGTCGATGTCGCCCTGGGTGGCGGCCAGACCGAGGGATTTGAGGACGACGAAACGCAGGGCGCCGGCGCGGACTTTTTTGTCGCGGGCCATGGCGGCCAGTAGCGGGGCGAGCGGCAGCGGCGCTCGTAGTCGCACCGGCAGGGCGTGGGCGACGAGCACGGCCTCGATGCGCGCCACTTCGGCGGCACCGATGTAGCCAAGTTTTTGCGACAACCGCGCCGCTCCCGCCAGGCCGATCGCGACCGCCTCGCCGTGGAGGTAGTTGCCATAACCGGTGACCTGCTCGATGGCGTGGCCGAAGGTGTGGCCGAGATTGAGGAGTGCACGGCCGCCATCCTTGGCGGTTTCATGTTCGTCGGCCTCGACGACACCGGCCTTCAGCGCGCAGCAGCGGCGGACCACCTCGCCGAGCTCGGCGCTCGTGACCGTGAGCGGGCGGGCTTCGAGTTGGGCGAAGAGCGAGGCGTCGCCCAACAGACCGGTTTTGATGACCTCGGCCATGCCGGCGGCGAACTCGCGCGGCGGCAGCGTGCCGAGTAGGCCGGTGCCGATGAACACCCCGCGCGGTTGATGGAAAGCGCCGACGAGATTTTTACCAGCCTTGAGATTGATGCCGGTTTTGCCGCCCACCGAGCTATCGACCATGGAAAGCAGGGTCGTGGGCACTTGATAAAAGGCGATGCCGCGCAGGTAGGACGCGGCTGCAAAGCCGGCCAAGTCGCCGATGACGCCGCCGCCGGCTGCAAAGAGCGCACCGCCGCGGTCGACCCGGTGTTCGGCAAGAAAATCGAGCACACGCCCGAGCTGGGGGAGCGATTTGGTTTCCTCGCCCGGTTCGAGTACGAGGGTGGGTTGGCTGCCGAACATGGCTTGCAGCGCATCGGCCTGGCTGCGCGCGAGGTTGCGGTCGGTGACAACGACCACCTTGCGACCGGCGGCGGCCAGCGCGTCGATTTGGGTGCGCACGGCGGCGGCCACGTCCTTGCTGAAGTGAATCGGGTAACTGCGATCGCCGAGGTTAACTGTGAGGCTCTCAACCATGGCGGTGGGTTAAACGGGAGCACGTGCCGAGGGTCAACCTTCCGCGCAGCCCCGCACTTGCCGCAGGGAAAGTAGCGCAGACTTCCAGTCTGCCTCCGAGCGGTTCGGCTTAAGCGGAGCAGACAGGAAGTCTGCGCTACTTTTTTTGCCCATCCCGAGCCCTCACTTCTCGGCGTCGCCGTCGAGACGCTGCGGGCGACCGGGCAGCAGCGCCTCGACGTTAAGGCGGATCGATTCGAGGTTTTCGCGGATGAGCTCGCCCATCGACTCGCAGCTCAGGTACTCCTCGCGGCCGTAGTGCTCGGCGAGCTCGGCGCGCAATTGGTGGATGTTTTCGATCGGGGCGATCGGATCTGCCGACATCGCCGCGAGCAATCGCTCCAAGCGGTCTTCGATGATCGCCGCGCGTTGCAGGATAATCACCTGCTCCTCGCGCTGATACTGTTGGGCGGTTTCGATCCGCAGGTGCTTCACACAAAACAGCGCCAGCGGCTGGTTGCCTTTGAAAAACTGCGGGCGGTACAGGTTCATGCGGCCCTCGTAACTTTGCTGGTCGAAGTCCATCGCCCGGATCCGCAGCTGCGCCCCTTCGAAATCGGGCGTGAGCACCACCACGAAGTTGTAACTGCGCATGTCACCGAGTAGGCGCACGAAGGAGCGCTCGTTAAACTTCACCAGCTCCTTGGCCAATCGGATGGGGCTAATTTCAGGGCTGCCCAGCCAGCGGTCGATGAAGTCGTTGCCGGGAATGCCCGCGATGTGCTCCTCAACGAGGGTGTCGCCGTAGTTGAGGTAATTGAGGCGGTTGGGCGAGAGCAGGTGCTCGAGTTCCAGCCCGTAGATGCGCGAGGCGTCGCCACGCTTGATGTAGAAATAGTCGGGGTTGTCGTTAAAGGAATTCACCACCCGGATACGAAACGGCATCGAGTTGCCGTAGGAGCAGAAGTCGATGCGATCGACGTAGAGGTGTTTCATCACCGACAGGTCGCCGGCGACGCGGATCAGGGCGTACATGCGCTTGAGGTCCTCGTGGAGCGACTCCATCTCGAAGCGGTCGTAAAAGACGCTCTCCCACAACGAGGCCTTGCCCTTGGCGTCGGTGAGCGGGACAGAGTCGACGAAGCGGCGCAGGCGATCGTAGGTGACGGGCAACTCGCGCTCGCGCCGGTAGCGGCGCAGGTAGGCGTGCAGCCCGGCGCTGATCGGGAAGCTGGGTTTTTTTTGCTGCGGACGCAGGGCCGCCAACGGCTTTTCTTCCATAGTGCCGGTGAGCATGCGTAAGCCCGGGTGACGCTGGCAACGCCGGAGGTGGGCGGGTCACAATTGTCGGCACGGTCATGAGGGAAATAACGTTTGCGCCTTTCGACTGGTCTCTGCCGCGCCGTAGCTTAGCCTCCTAGGCCATGATCCTGTTCGCCGCCACCACGCTCGAAAAACTCAACGAAGTCCCCCGCCAGGTTTGGCTTAACATCGGCCTGGGTGTGCTGATTTTTATCGTCGGCTTTATGGTGCTCCGCGCGGTCGCGCAGATGAACAAAATCATCCTCTGCATCCTTGTTTTCGTGGTGATGACGGTGGTCGGCTTTAATTGGGTTTACTCGCGCAACGAGCCCAAGTTCCTCACCCCGGTGGTCGATAAAATAGCCCCCTTCTTCCCCTCCGGCGTGGAAACCAGCCCGAAGGCTAAGAAGTATGATCAGGTCATCGGGCGCTGAGGACCGGCGGGCGGGCGCGGCGTATTCGCCCGCGCAGCGCACGTTTGATTCATGAGCGGCAGTGATTGTGAGAATGAATTCAACTTCTTGGAATTGTGATTGGTCTTTGGCTGCTAAGTGTCCACGGTACCGCACTTTCACTATGCCCAAATCGCACTCCGACATCGGACTCATCGGCCTCGCCGTCATGGGTCAAAACCTCGCCCTGAACATCGCCGACCACGGCTTCCAGATCTCGGTTTATAACCGTACGGTCGAGAAGACGGACAAGTTTGTCGCCGAAAACCCCAACACCCCCGGTGGTCTGATCGGTTCCAAGACACTGGAGGAGTTTGTGCAATCCATCGGGTTGCCCCGTAAGATCGTCATCCTCGTTCAGGCCGGCAAGGCCACCGACGCAGTGATCGACGGCCTCATCCCGCTGCTCGCCCCCAATGACATCATCATCGATGGCGGCAACGCCCTCTGGACCGACACCATCCGTCGCGAGAAGGCTCTTAAAGAAAAGGGGCTGCGCTTCATCGGTTCCGGCGTGTCCGGCGGCGAAGAGGGTGCGCGTTTCGGCCCCTCCCTCATGCCCGGTGGCGACAAGGCCGCCTTCAAGGAGCTTGAGCCGATCTGGAAGGCCATCGCCGCCAAGGTCGACAAGAAGACCGGCAAGCCCCTCATGGGCGCCAAGCCCGGCAAGCCCGTCAAGGGCGGCGTGCCTTGCACCGTCTACATCGGCGAAAACGGCGCGGGCCACTACGTCAAGATGGTCCACAACGGTATCGAGTACGGTGATATGCAGATGATCTGCGAAGCCTACGCCCTCATGGAGGGTTTGCTCGGCCTCAAGCCCGCCGAGATGGGTGCGATCTTCACCGATTGGAACAAGGGCGCTCTCGACAGCTTCCTCGTCGAAATCACCGCCGACATCCTCAAGCAGAAGGATCCGGTCACCAAGAAGCCTTTTGTCGACATCGTCCTCGACACCGCCGGCCAAAAGGGCACCGGCAAATGGACCTCGGTTAACGCTCTCGACATGGGCGTGCCGGCTCCGACCGTCGCCGAGTCCGTTTTCGCGCGCTGCATTTCCGCCGTGAAGGAAGAGCGCGTCGCCGCCTCCAAGGTCCTCAAGGGCCCGAAGATCAAGAAGGTCGCCCCCGCCAAGAAGAAGGCCTTGATCGCCGCGATCCACGACGCCCTCTATTGCTCGAAGATCTGTTCCTACGCCCAGGGCTTCCAGCTCATGCGCGCCGCCCAGACCGAGTACAACTGGAAGCTCAACTTCGGCCAGATCGCCCAGATCTTCCGCGGTGGTTGCATCATCCGCGCCGCCTTCCTGCAAAAGATCACCGAGGCCTACGCCCGCAACCCGAAGCTGGCGAACTTGCTCCTCGACGCCTACTTCAACAAGACGATCCAGAAGGCCCAGGACAACTGGCGCAAGGTGATCAGCCTCGCGGTGGAAAACGGCATCAGCGTGCCGACCTTCGCCTCGGCACTGAGCTACTACGACGCCTACCGTTCGGCCCGCCTGCCGGCCAACTTGCTCCAGGCCCAGCGCGACTACTTCGGCGCGCACACCTACGAGCGCACCGACAAGCCCCGCGGGAAGTTCTTCCACATCGACTGGCCCGAGGCTAACCGCCCCCAGCTCGAAGCCTAAGTCTCACCAGTTAGTGTTGACGGATAATTCAAAGCGTCACCGGGGAAAATACAAACGTCACCTGTGACAATTAAAACATCACCTGGATAATCAAAACGACCGCCTCCGTTAAAGAGGTGCGTCTTCGAGATTCAAATAACCGGTATCTCCCTCACAACGTAACTAATGCGGAAGCCGCTAAGGCTTCCGCATTAGTCACGTTAGTCGCTGCACACCAATTATCGGCTATCACCTAGCCCCACGCGACCGTTCAATGTTATCTCGTCTCACCACGCCCGGTGCGGCTCACTGGCTTAATGAGCTCGTTTCTGTGTTGCGCCCAAATGCGATCTGCGAGAGCGCCGGCGGCATCAGCGTCTGCCGCATTCATGCCTCTCACGCGACTCGCCATCAACGGCACTTCGACGGGAGAATAGGTGCTAGCCACGAAAGATATTTCACCATTCGTAAGGCGGACAAACAGTTCGTTGGTGGGGATAACGCCCCAAATCGAACAGGTGATGTAAGGATACTCCTTATCAGCCATAGCCTCTTCAAAAATGATGACCTCGTTGGCCGCAATGTGGTAACGAAGCCTTTTTGCAGCCTTTCCGGAGGGGTGGGGCGGGACCAAACTGCCCGCCGGGGGATACTCATCGCGATCCATGATGTGTGAAAATCACACAACGCCACTCCCTTATTACGGTAATGTCAACGTGTGAATATCACACATTATCATCGTGACTAAACGAAACCCAAAGAACGTGATCGGGCCGATGATCCGAAAACTCCGGAATCAATCTCCAGTGGCGATAACCCAAGAGGCATTGGTCTCAAAGCTGCAGATGTGCGGGTTGCAAATCGATCGGTCAGCATTGGCGCGGATCGAAAATGGAGAGCGACTTGTGCGAGATTCTGAAATAATCGCGTTAGCGGCAGCGCTTCGAGTGCCCATCCAGCGACTATTCGAGTAGTGAGGCCAGAAGCGTTAATGGACCGGGCTTCCTATTTAAGGGGGATGGTTCTGGATAATTCAAAACGTCACGGGGAAATAACAACGTCTCCAGTGATAATTGAAACGTCTCTGCCCAAAAATTCCTCCCGTAATTTATACTCGTAGCCCGCAAGCGCACTCCGACAGCATTCAGACTCTCTGATAGGCTAATCGCAGGGATTGAACGGAGAAATAACGTTTCAATTTAAGAAGCAATACAGTGTTCTAAGCTATTGCCTGACACACCCTCCAGAAATTCGATGGCACAGGGGGCCGCGTCCTCTACTCCGGTATCCGCCGGGGCTATAGTGTCGCCCTTACCAGTTGTACCAGGCGTGGGACGATTTTGGGCGGATTGTGTTTTTCAGCCAGCAGTGCGAAGTGCGGGCTACGAGGTGCATCGGATATCGATGCCAGCCTTGAGCGCCGGAGCGTGCGACGCTTTGGCTGCGACGATTGAGCACCACTACCTTGAACCCGCACGTTTTCGCGCGGGGATCGGAGGCGGGACTTTGGCTCGGGTTCTTCAGGCCCGACTGCCAAGCCAAGCGAATGATCCAACCGCCAAGAAGGACCGTGCAGGCGACCTCGGAGAACTTCTCGGGATTGAGTGGCTTCGCCGGCACGGCAATGGAATTTGGGAGGTGTGCTGCACGCTGCGATGGAAAGAGTCCATTCGGCCGCGCCGAGGCGAAGACATCATTGCGGTTCGTTGGGATGTGACGCCGGTCGGGCTCCTTAAAGGTGAATCAAAAGCTGCCGAGGCTGTTCCCGGAGCGACAGTCGCCGAAGCGCGCGCCAGATTGGATCAGGACGGCGGATGGCCAGCTCCCTTTACCATTGATTTTCTGGCGGAAAAGCTCTCGAAGGATCGTCGGGAGGCCGAGGCAAAGCGATTGTTCGACGAACGCTTCACGATTGCTCCTCGCCCGACTGATCGCGGATGCACGCATTTGATTTTTCTGCTTTCAGGTGACGATCCAAACGCCCGCTTTGTCGCCAACGGCGCGCCCGCTTCTGGCATCGTTCACGAACAGCTCGCAGCTATTTTGGTTTGTCCGGATTATGCAGTCATGCGCGACAGTGTGCATGCCAAGGCGATTGAACTAGCCCGAAGGCGACCCGCGTCATGATCGCAGATTCCGCCGAAGCGGCACTCAATCTTTTGATCCAAGAAAATGGGAGGTTCAGGACGACCTCGAAGGGGCTGGCTCGTTCGCTGGTTTGGCGCGACGGAGTGCCTCCGCCAGAAATGGGAGCTAATTTCGGGGCCAACCTGACCGCGTATCTTTTGCTTCAGGCGGATCGTAGCCTGATCGCCTCGCTACGTTTGATAGAGTCGGAGAGTCAGGAGCGTGTCGCCCTAGGCCGTCAGGGTTTCCATCGCGCGGCGGAAGCCTATGAGTCCATCCTGCGTAACGGGGACACTGCCGACCCAAGGCGTTCGTTGAATCGAATTCTGGCGGCCACGAGCTATCACCTCGCAGGCTACGCGGCCTCGTCCTATTCGCTGCTGCGCATGGCTCAGGAGCAAGAAACCCCTGATCTGATGCTCCGGACGATAAATTTGCTACTCGAACGGGATATTTCCGGACTGGACGAGGCCGTGCGAACCGCAACCGTGGATTTCTATTGGGGTGAGGGATCGAGTGAGACGCCAGAATCAGCGCAAAAAAAAGACGGCGCTGCCGCTGAGCAGAACTTTGCCCATTGTTTGGCCCTCTTTGTTTTCGCCATGCGACTGAACAGCCGAGAGGCGATTGGCGAATGCCTGCGCCGTCTCGAAATCGGCGAGCGATTCTCACTCGAAACGGGTGATGTGTGGTCACGTTTACTCTATGCGATTTGCCGCCCGCTCGTGCGCGAGCTTTGGGCCAACAGTATTGTAAATGCGATTCCGGAGGCTGCGCCCCCGGAGTCCTCTGCTGAAGAATGGGCGGCGAAGCGTGCCCTGTTTGGCCAAGTGCTGGGCTCGCGGAAAATCGCTGAGCTGGAGTTGTGGCCGTCGCAGCTGGAAGCGGCGGCGCGGGTTTTCAGTGGCAACGAGTCCTTCGCGGTTGCGTTGCCCACAAGTGCCGGGAAGACCAGAATCGCCGAATTGGCGGTCTTTAAGGCCCTGTTGCTCGGGAAAAGAGCCGTCTACATTACGCCCCTACGAGCGCTATCCGCGCAGGTGGAAAGGGGATTCCGCAAGCTTTTTGGTCCGCTGGGGTTCTCGGTTTCCGCTTTGTATGGTGCACAAGGTGTAACTCCAGTCGACCAGGCGACTTTTGATGACAATGACATCGTTGTAGCTACACCTGAAAAAGCCGGGTTCGCGCTGCGAAATGCCCCAGAGCTATTCGATCGTGTTGGGCTGGTTGTGTTCGATGAAGCTCATTTGGTGGGAGGTGAAACGCGTGGCGTGGCCTACGAGGCGTTGATCGTTGCGTTGAAACGACGTGCGGACTGCGCACATCGGCGCATGATAGCGCTTTCGGCATTGCTGCCTGAGTTAGAGCCGAGCACAGCGGCCTTTTCGCGATGGATAAGCGATGGGGCCTTTCCTGCTCCGCTGGGTTCCCCGTTGGTTCAAGGCCAATCGTGGAGGCCAACTCGCCAGTGTTTTGGGTCCATCGCGCGTGCTGGACCAGAGGAACCGTTGCGCTTCCGTTACGATATAAACGTGGGTGGAGAAAACTCATGGCTGAAGGATTTTATTGTCCAGCAAGTGCGAGCTCCGGTCAGAAAAAAGAAGAAGAATCCGATCATATTTCCATCGGACCGGAATGAACTCGCCTTGGCGGCGGCTGAAAAGATGTTGGCGAGTCAGAAGAGCGTTCTGATTTACTGTCCAATTGTTGCCTCGGTTGATGTCGTATGCCGTAAATACTTAGCGGCGGTCGAAGCGAATTTTATCACGCCGGTTCCCGTGGCCGAACATGATCGAGAGGCCATCGAGCGGGCTATCAGGATAGCCGAGGAATCGTTGCCACATGGGTCGGAAGCAGTGAAGGCGTTACGGGCCGGACTCGCAGTGCATCACGGCCAACTCCCGCGTGCCTATTTGCGAGAAATTGACCGCTTGATTGCACTTGCAGTTATTCGCGTCGTGGTCGCCTCGCCTACGGTGAACGCGGGGTTAAATATTTCGGCAACTTGCGTGCTCTTTAACGGTTGTGGCCGAGGGATGGAACGCTTCCAGCGTCGCAGTGGCGCATATAGTAAGCGGCTCAAAGTATTGGATGGAACCGAGTCCATGAACGTAGCTGGTCGTGCCGGTCGAGCCTTTGTGGATACACATGGAGAGGTGTTGGGTTTATGTTTCGACGCAGATCAAGAGCGCCATTGGAATCGGCTGCGGGAGCAAATGGCTCTACGTAGCTTCACGAGTGGATTGGCGGCCGTTCTGGACCGATTGATCGTGTTACTTGAGGGTGAAAATCGCTCCTCGGAAGCAGTGCGTGACATGATCGCTAACGGCGTCGACACGTTATGGGGGCAGCCTCCAGTAGCGAAGGACGAACTCGCGGGGTGGTCGAAAGCGACGCAGACGTTGGATCAAGCGCTGTTGTCCTTCGTAGAGGAACTCGACGTTGATGAGGCCAACTTGGCCGCCCGTTTGGACGATGCGCTGGCAGGCTCATTCTTCCGAGCGGCAATCCAGAATCTTCAGCGAGAAACAACCTATCTGCTTCTCGTCCACTCGCGAGGACGGACACTATGGCAGAACAGCACCGCAGAGCAGCGTAAGGGGTGGTATTTCGCCGGGGTGGGTTTGAGTGATGGTTTGTTGCTGGATCAAAAAGCCGAGATCGTCGCCCCACTTATTGGACGAGTCGAAGCCTTGCTAGAGTTTGGGGACACTAGCGATGTCGTCGCATTGCTGATCGAGATAGCGGGACACCTTTTCGAGATTCCGACTTTTCTGCCGAAGGCTGGGCTTCCTAATGGATGGCAGAGAATCATGCACCAATGGTTGGAGGGCATTCCGCTACAATTGATTTTCGCCGACTCAGATCGCTACCCGCCGGATAACGCCGCCTATCGCGCGGCGGGGCATTTCATCGAAGACGGCGTGGTCTATCGTCTCACTTGGGGAATGGAGGCGGTGCGTGTCCGTCGCCCTGAACTAATCGACGACGGCCCATTCGCGCAAGCGAGGGGGCTGCGGTGTGCAGCCTTTCTTGAGTCGGGCACACTGAACACCACCGTGGCCGTCCTGTTGCAGATCGGCCTGCCCTCGCGTCCTGTTGCAGATCGGCCTGCCCTCGCGTCGAGTTGCGCAGGAGGTTGTGGCCCGCGAGGGCATTGCCATCGGGACGGTATCGGGTCTCCGTGATTGGCTACGCGCCCAACGGCACGAGCCAGTGGCCCGCTGGGATTATTTGGACGCAGCAATCCGGCCTCTTTGGGTCTCGTTTATTGCGGAGTCGGGCGCTTCCGAACACGATGCTTGGCCTAAGAACGTCAGCCGCCTGCGCCTGACCCGTTACCGTGATGGCGAGACGTCGGGAGCAAGCATCCGAGGCCTGTTTCGTCGAGTTGCCATAAATGACGATACATTCGGTGAATTCCAGCATCCAGACGGCACTCCCGTTGGGAAAGGTACTTGGACATACGGCTCGAACGGACCGAATTTCGCCGCCGCCACCTTACGGAGACATACTAGACGTTTTCTATTCGGGGCCATAACGTGCATTCTGGGCCTATCTCGCGACGTTCGCGATAAGCTCGATCCTTGGTATGGCCGTCACTGCACAAAAACACATTACATTATTAAGTGGTGTCGTTTTCATCACCGGAAATTACACCTATTGAATTCTCCGAGGCCAATTCCTCCCCTTGGGAACAGGTGACATTTCGGATTATCACCAGGGGAACGCTGGGGATTTAATTCGGGGATTTACATGAAATTCCGGGTGATTTATCTTGTCAGGGGAACATGGGGAACATATTTTTCCTCAAATGACCCCCCGTGTGGCATCAATTATTCGAAATATTGAGGAAGAACGCGATAACTTCGTGAAACGTTGCAATGAGGCAATCAACCAACTACTTGGCCCAGAGATAGAAGCGGAGGATCCTTTAAGCCAGAAACAAAGTGGGGCGCCTCACCGCTTCAATCCCACGTCAAACCAAACCAACACCCCGCAATCAAACAATTCCCAAGAATCGAAATCTGCCGCTGTGCCTTCTCCCCGTCGCAGGGGGCGCCCGCCTAAAAATCTTCAAACTGGGTCGGAAAAAAAAAGCCACACGGGACAGGGGCCAGAAACCGAAGGTAAGAATTTCTCCGTTCGGGATTTGGTTAAAGAAGCAATCCGCTCGCAAACGAAGCCTTTCACTCGAGACGATATCGAAATTTATATTAAGGCGCGCTACCCAGGAATTGCGCCTCAGATATCCAGTAAGCGTTACAGCAACGAGATGTCCTACCTTCGAGTTACGGAAAAGATGATCTCGATAATTTCCGAATCTGAGGAAGGTGGACCAAAAGTTTACAACCTAATAGCCGCTTAATAAAAAATAATGGCCGGTGGAGCACGTCCTTGAAAAACAACTCCACCGGCCTAAAACAGACCATTTCACCGAAATCTAAGGTGTCTTACGACACCACAGCGTGACGGCTCAAAGTCCCTTTATCGGAATTTTACTTCCGACGAATGGACCGTGAGCTGGCTCTAATGCGCAGTCAAGAATATTGCGCGGCCCCATGTCCTTGAGTGAGTGGGGAAAGAACTCGGCCCCAGGGTTATCCCTATCTATCAGCGAATAAAGCAGGAGCCTGCTTAGTGTAACATGAATACTTATCATCGGGGGCGGAGCATTGCCATTTGCTTCCTTTCAATCCCATGAGTGGACGTTTCCATCCCCTGTTTCTAGCTCGAGACTACGACAAATGCGTAGTGGCGAAAGGTAAATGCCTCCTCGATGACCCCCCGAAGAAATATAAGCCGCTGTTCACCGTGGTGGACTTCTCTTCAATCGGGTTTAGGACGATGTTCTATTCTTGGATCGTTCACCGCATAGTTCACCCGGTTTCCGCGCTGGAATACCACGGCTTGCTGATGTTCCATGCCCCCGATTCTGGCGTCGTCAATGTTTCAGAGCAGGTAGCTCTTGATCCGTCATTCACACAAGAGATTGCCCGAGCGCTCGGACTGAAGCACCCGGCGCATCGAGGAGAGGACGTAATTATGTCCTCCGATCTAGTCGTGACCTTTAAGAGGGCGGGGGGAAGGTTGGATCGACAGGCATTTTCTCTAAAACGCGAGCAAGACATCACTCCGCGAGTTCTCGAGAAATTCGCTATCGAATTCGCTTACTGGAAGTCTCGTAAAATCATATTATCTTTGCTTTTAGATACGCGATTGCCTCGGCAGTTGATCGACAACGTAGAACTCATAATGGAGTTCTACGATCCTGATCGGCTCCCCTGCGATCGACGCGTCATCGACTTGGTCGGAAAATGGATAATTTCGCACCTTGTGACGAAAGACGCGTTACGAAATTTGTGCTCGCAGTGCGACAGAACACTAGGATTAGCGCGCGGAACGGCCCTCGCGGTCACCTACCACCTCACGGCCACGAGAGTCATACGCCTTAACCTACGGAACGCGTTTTTACCCAACGCGGCTCCTTCGCTCGTCGCCGCATGATCATGACCGCTACAACGCCACTCCGTAAAAAATATTGTTCAGAGGTAAGTCCGTTTATCGCAGGTCAAGTTTATCGTGAGCAACGCCCCGAGGCTGTTCAGAAAATCCACGATAAAATAGAGCCTGTCCCAAATTTCCGGATTTTTAAAAAGTGCGCAGAGGTCCATTGGGATTGCGGGCGAACGAGGTGGCACGAATCACCCCAGCGACGTTAAACGGCGGCCCGAATCGATTTTTCCCGCCCCCAAGCGCGGTAGTAAGGTACGGCAAAGCCGGGGCGAGCCCCAGGGTTATTCACATTTTTGCCGGAAAATTGAATTAAGCGGCCAGCGGAAGTGTTATTTCCTCGGCAAGGATTCGTGACACCAGCCAGAGGTTGTGACCGAGTACACTCCAACCCACCGAACGGTAGCGGTTGGCAAACCCTTTACAGCGCAAGCGTCCGCCGAGGCGTTGTTTGAGGATCGCAATGCGCGCTTCGGTCGCCGAACGGCGCCGCTGCAATTGGGCGAAGCGTTTTTCGCTCAAACGCTCCTTGAGCGCGTGCGGATCACGCGGGCATACCGCATCGTAAACGTCTTGTTGCTTGAGCATTGCGGAAGTTTTTTTGGTGGCGAAGCCGCGGTCGGTGCCGACCGCGCTAATCGGCGCACTCAGGTCAAAGCGGTTCTGCCGCGCCAGGCTTTCCTCGAGTTGGCACCATTCTGCCGGAGCCGCGCCCTGGTAGAGTTGCCAGTCGGTGATTAAACCGGAGAGCGCCTCGCTCAACAGCAACGAGTTGCCAAACTCGACTTGGCTCCCTGCTTTGCCGCGAACCAGTACGTTCACATCAAGTTCATGCACGCTGAGGATCTTTTGGTCGTTGGGCACCGGGCGTCCGCCGATGATGCGCTCGTGGGCCTGCTTGATGACGGCGGGCAGTTGGCCGAGCATAGCGTCGATGCGGGTGGTTATCCGCTTGGTTTGGCGTTGGCTGTAATGGGTTTGGCTATACTTCTGCGCCAACAGGTCGCGGTGGCGGCGGGCATGTTCTCCGATCGTGCGTAACAGCGTCTTCATCTTGCGCAGGATCTGTTTACGCGCGCGCTTGGCGTCGTTGCGGCGGCCTGCGTGGGTCATTGACATGCACAACTTGTTCATCTGCTTGGCAAAGCACTCCGGCTCTTCAGGCATACGGTGGAGCAGTCCAGCGCGGCGGATTAAAATCATGGCCTTGAGCAAAGTCTTGGACACATCACGCAACAGCACCCAGTCCACCGGGAAGTGGATGTTGGTCTCCAAGCACGTGCCGTCGATGAGGCAAACATCCATGTCCAGCGGCGCGCTCAACCCGAGTTCAGTGGCGCGATCCTTCTCGCCGCACATCTCCACCAACACTTGCCCCATCCAGCGCACCTGTTCGGCGGTGAAAAACTTCGAGGCCCGCTCCAGCACACTTTTGGACGCCCCCTTGATTCCCTCAAGCGTGCGAACACCGCAAAAATCCGCCAGTAAATCACTTGAGGCAATGCTACGGGAAAGCTCGCGAAAGGATATGTTGCCCAAATGCACCCGCAACACTTCAAAGCGTAACGCTTTGAGCGCAAACTCCATACGCTGGCGTAGTTGTGCGACACTGGCTTGGCCTGCCCCCGCCTTGGCAAAGTCCATCGCCATCGTCTCCAAGTGGCTGCCACGCAACAACGCGTCGAGTCCTTCCAATTGCTGGCGAAACTCGGCGTAATCTTTATTGGCACCGACTGGCGTTAGCGCCGGACGCAACCAGCGTTGCAGGGCAATGGCCGAGGTGGCGGATACGGGTTTTGACTTCATGGCCGATTATAGCGGCTTTTTTTTGACCAAAACCAGGGAATTACCCCTCTTTAGGCATCATTAAACTTATGCTAATAGTTCACTGCTAGGTTTTTATGCTTTCGGGACAGGCTCTATGTATATGGTGGACCCTACTGGACTCGAACCAGTGATTCGTTTTTACGCTAGGGGAAAAACTATTTACCTAGGTAAAGCATCACATGGAACATGCTAAAACGTGCTTGCGTGTTAGTATTTTTGTTAGGATGCTGTGGGCATGGGCTCACTTCAGCGACACGTCGGCACTAAGTATTGGATTGCCTGCTTCCGTGACGGCACCGGCAAGCGCGTTCAGCGATCCACTAAAACGGTGGTCCGAAAAACAGCCATCAAGATGCTGGCCTCATGGGAAGACCTCTCGGCAAAGCGAGCTACCGAGGGTCAAGCACGCCGTGTTGTCAGTGATTTACATGAGGCTATTCACGGCAAGCCGCTTCAGTTTCACACCCTTGCCTCTTATTCCGACAAGTGGCTGGCAATAAAGAAGAAGGACTGCAAGCCGGCATCGTTGGCCGCCTACGCCGGTGCCGTGAAGAGTTTCCTCGCTCACGTTGGGGAGGCAGGCACCCAATCAATCGCTTACATCACCAAAGAGCACGTCAACGCCTGGCACGACGCCTCCCGCGATAAGGCCACATGGCGAACCGCTGATTCTAAGTTGAAGTGTATCCGAGTGCTTTTCTCCGACGCATGGCGCGACGGTCTTCTTGCCGAGGGAGGCAATCCCGCCGCCAAGGTGGAGGTCTTTGGTAAGCGCAAGAACACTGCCAGCTCTCGCCGTGGTCTTACTGACGTCGAGATCAAGGCCGTCTACGCCGTCGCCAATGGTTCGTGGCGCGGGATGCTGCTGCTCGGTTTATACACCGGGCAACGGCTGATGGACTGCGCGACCCTGCGCTGGTCAAATGTCGATTTGATCAAAAACGAGATCACGCTGGTATCGGCCAAGACCGAGCGTGCAATCAGTGTCCCAATCGCGGCCCCCCTGCGGACCTATCTCGAAACACTCCCGGCCGGTGATAATCCGACCGCCCCGATTCACCCGGACGTCTACGCGCTCGGTACCGGCCCCGGAGGAGTGGCGCGACTCTCCACGCAATTTCACGAAATTCTCGTTTCCGCTGGATTGGTCACACCGCGACCACCGAAGGACGTATCCACCGGCAAGGGCCGGGACGGCGCTCGCACCAAGACGGAGATTTCTTTCCACAGCTTGCGCCGCAACGCCACAAGCGCTCTCAAGTCGGCCGGTGTTTCGGCCGAGGTGGCCATGGACATTATCGGTCACGACTCCGAGGAGGTTTCCAAGATTTACACCAAGATTTCCGACGAGGCTAAGGTGTCCGCCATTGGTAAATTGAAGGACTTCACACTGTAACAAGGCCATGCGAGGGGGCGAATCGGTGCGATTCTAAAAGTTCGTCCTATATTTCAAAAAACATCTAAAATTAAATCCGGCAACCGATAGACCCCCCCAGCGATTTCTTAGGCTGGAGGGGGTGATTAAAACAACCAATGCGCCCGCCGCGCTATCGGCGACTCCCTCGGCCCAGCCCGAGTTTTTGAACCTCCCGCACCGTGGTGGCGATCCCGTATTCGGGTTGAGCCGGTCATGGTGGTTGTCCAGTGAATCGTCCGGTCTCATCCGACTTGATCGGCTGCGCAAGCCCGGTGGCATTCGTGGCCGGGTCCTGATTCCCGTCCAAGCCGGACGCGACCTTATCGCTAAGCTCGCCGCTACCTCGGAAACGAAAGGGGGCGCGACCAATGCCTGAATCCACCAAACGAAAAAGCCCCTGCGTCATTGACGTGACCGGGGCTAAGATTCGGGACAAAGCTAACGGCTCAAAGCCTGCAAAATCGGCGGGCCCTGTCAACTTCCCTGAGCGCGTGAGGGCGTGGCGGTTGAGGGCTGACGCCGACGAAGCCGCTGGTCGGCCCGTGGACGATGCTGCTTACCTCACGCTCTGTCTTGAATCACAAGCTTTCAAAAAAACCTACGGCATCGGCTTATTTGAACCCGTCATCGCGCAGCTGGCAGGGAGATACTTAACAGCGCCCGTGACCCTTGCGGGATTGAAGCGATTCGCAGTAGCTGCACTTCGGCATGAACGCACGGGATACGAGGCCCCGAGTATTTGCGCTGGTCCCGGCAAGGGGCAAACCTGTGCGGAGTATTTCGCAAAGCTCGAAGCTGCAAAACGAGGGGGGGCGCAATGATCGCCCCGCACGAAGCTTTTGAGGACTACGAGTTTGCCGAGGCTGGCGAGGCCCCAACGCTTGGCCCGCCAAAGGCGCGGGCGGTTGCGGTTGAGTCGGTTACGCCCCCGCGCCCAGCTTTGCCGAACGACGCACCGAATCAGGAGCCCACGCAGGCGCGAAGACCGGCCAGCGGGTTTGCGCTGCCTGCAATGATCGCCGACCACGAATCGCGGTTCATCGCCGCCGTTCTCATCGACGCCACCCTCGATCGGCTCAACGAAAACCGTGGCCTACAAATCGCAGCCTTTGACGATTACCGGCACCGTCATACCTGGGCGCAACTGCGCAAGGCCGAGACGCTCGACGAGGTGGAATCCATCGCCATGAGCTACGCCGCCGTGGAAACCGGTAGCGGGATGCACTTTCACGCCGACCGCATGAAGCTATATTTCCGCGCGCTCGAAGTGATTGGATTAAGCCGCGTGGACGAGTGGCGCCGGTCGCTCCCTTCGGGAATGAAGGGCGATCCGCTGGCCGCAATGGATGCCCGCCGCCTCGACCTCACCGCCCCACCACCGAGGCCCGCCCCCGTGCTCACCTGCGCAGGCGTGCCGGTAGCGAAACGAGGCGACATAACGGCTGTAATCGCACCGGCCAAGGCAGGCAAAAGCGCATGGATCGGCGCAGCAATCGCAGCCGCCGTTGTCAGTGGCGAGGGTGTCACCAATGAAGCCGACTGCCTCGGCATCGTCGCAGGCGTGCGCCCAGAAAACAGCGTCGTCTTGCTACTCGACACCGAGCAATCGGAGGCTGACCAATTCGACCTTGCCCACCGTGCCGCCCGTCGCGCTGGCGTGGAGGTGCTGCCGGATTGGGTTATGCCCTACAACCTGGTAGGAGCTGCCCCCAGCGAGATCCGGCCGATGCTCACGGCCAAGCTGGTAGACCTTAAAGCCCACGGTGTGCCGGTCTGGTTCGTCGTCATCGACGGCGTTGCCGACTTGTGTGATGACCCCAACGACCTAGGCGAATCGCAAGAGTTGGTTCGTGAGGTTCACGATCACGCCCGCGAAGCCGACTGCCCGATCATCGCTGTGATTCACCGCAACGAGGGACGAGACGCCGACCAGAGCGCACGCGGGCACCTAGGCAAGCAACTCGCACGAAAGGCCGCGTTTAATCTCACACTGGAAAAGGACTCCAACGAGGTGACGGTGGTTTTCAGTAGCGGGAAGAACCGCGGTGCCCCGATCCTGAAGAAGAACGGCCCGCGCTTTGCATGGTCGGACGAACTGAATATGCACGCCAGCGTTGCCACCCCATCGGCAGGCCACGACGTGGAGGAATTGCGCGAGCTAGCCAAAGACGTGTTCGTGAAGGACGACCAACTGACCAACGGAGAGCTTCACGAGAGCATCATGGAGGTAAGCGGAAAGAAAAAGACATGGGCAAACGACCGAATAAAGGAGCTGAAGTTAAACGACATCATCCGCGCAAGTGGCGGGGGAAAATACATGATGGTTCAGTCCATTTAGTCCGCTGTCCGCAGGCACTCCGTTTCTTGTCCGCGCGGAGTGCTTCAACCCTTTGTCCGCTTGTCCGCCCGACTATATAGGAGGGCGGATAACGGACAAGGATATGGAGTTAAATCGGGGAGAACGCTACTCCGCCAAGAATCAAGACCCCTCAACACCTCAATTATCACCCACCTTATGACCACCACCGACACCGAATATCCATTTTTTGCCGCCTGCGCTTTGATCTCAGAAGGCGATAGCGTTTCACAGGCCTGCAAAACCGCTAGGGTTGCCCGGCGAACTTTCTTCAAGCGACTCGCCGAGGCAGGGGAAGGCGACCCGTTGCGGCATCACTACGCCCGCGCGCGAGCGGCTAGGGCTGACTCCCGTTCCGACGACATCGAGGAGTTCGTGCGCCGTGCATGCCTTCGCAAGGATGACCCCGAATACCTCGACCCCAACGCGGCACGGGTCGCAATTGACGCGATAAAATGGCTGGCGGGAAAAGAGAACTCCGCCAAGTACGGGGACAAAGTTACTGTGGAAGCTCCGCCAAAGCCCGCCGCCACAAGGGAAGATCACCTTCGCATCGTTCAAGAATCCGGCATCGATATTGCGGCGATTTTGGAGTGTTACGCTCTGCCTGCGCCCTAAATCCGCCCCAGCCCGGCCTCGGCGGCGGAAAGGGGCCGGTGGCGGTGCCTAGCGGCGTTTACGCCACAAGGCGGGCGTAAGTCTCTTCGTTCATTCCGTTGGGTTCCTCAAAGTGCGCCCCGTCATCGAGTGTCACGGCGACAGACCGAGCGAGGGTTTCACGGGCGTATGCCTCTGGAGTCTGACCGCGCATGGTGGCGATGTGCTGAATGGCGGTGGCGAGTGCGCCAGTTGCGGAGATGGTGACGTTGGCGCTGGCAGTCTTGGCGTTGGCAGTGGATTTCATGTGGTCTTAACGAGAAGAAACCGCACCTACTCGCGGGGGTAGTAATTGGGCACGCAGTGCCCTCCCCGTTTTCGATGCGGTTTCAAGTGTTCGTTCTGCGATGCTCGGGTTACTACGCCCGATGACTCCAAGTGAATCATGGGCACACTCCCGCCGGCGAAGTTGCCGCTGTCAAGGCGGCGTGTGGAGTTGACGGGCTTGATTAAGTCGGGGTTACGCTTCATGAGTTGGGCGTGAAGCGGCCTCTTCCCACATTCCTTATCTCGTTCGTCCTAACACTTATGGTCCTTCAATTCGGGATCGGGCAGCGTTACACCATCAGGCTAAACGAGGGTGAAGTTCGCCTACTCGATCGGTGGAATGAAAAGTTTTACACCCTTGCCGATAGCGGCCACTGGATAGGCGGCCGATGAACCGGGTTCTATGCGCAGTCCTCGGGATGATCGTTGCCTATGCCTGTTATGGGGCGATTGGCGGACGCTATTTTTACTTTGAGAAGGGCCAGGTGCGGCAGGCAAAGTTCGACCACCTTACGGGCAGCTTGCGATACCATGATAACTCTCGCGTCGTCAGCGTAAGATACGATGCCCAAAGTTCTCTTTGGTCGGGGCTCAAGCCCGAGGATGAAATACTCGTGAAGGAGCCGAGCGGCGAGGCGGTAATCATCAACTCTGCACTAGTTATCAATGGCAGGCACAGGTTTACCCGTATGGCCGACCCGCTCGCCCCCCGTGAACACTACTGGGTTTCAATCGTTGACCCTACTCTTATCGTGCGACCGCAGGACAAGAGCTATTCATGGGAGAAGGTTAGCGCACAAATGGCCGTGAAATACGGCCCCGAGGAAGATGGTTGGGTGACAGTTGAAGCGCCTTAAACTAGGCTTCTTGAACCATACGGCACCGTCGATGCGGCGCTAAATTCAAAGCCGATCTTGATCCTGATTCTTTCGGTCCTACATTTCTGGGATGCAGCATCCGGCGCCAACCCCGACACCAGCATCGCCCAGCTTTCCGATTTCGAGCGCAAGTGGGACGTCGAGCGATCCAAAGAAGGTAAGCCAACAGTCAAATTCATTCCATCCGCTCTCTCATCCCTACAGCCCGAATTGGACGGGGGAGTGCGAGACGTGCAGCGGGGAGTATGTAAACGGAAAGAGCCAATCCGTTTAACGTCGTGCGGACCCTACCCCGAGCGTCCTGACCTTAACTGGCAGGGCTTTTTCGTTCATTGACGGCAAGGGCGGGCGGCATTGATTGGTTTTTATGGCCTACGATTCCGAGCTGGAGCACAAACTATTCAACGCCACCCGTGGCTGGCGCGGAACCCGCTCCGAGTTGCACGCCGAGCTGGCTCGCATCAGCAAAGACCACGCCGACCGTAAAACCGCATGGAAGAAGCTGGGGCCGTTCATTTGGTTCCTCGTGGCCGTGATAGTCGTTATTTTGATTTCACAGCGCCCTTGATTCCGCTGGCGAGTCGATACGCTTCCCCGAACGGCAAACCGTAATCGAGCGCACCACGGTTTGGCCCCCCCCGAAAAAGCACTTAGTGAAACAAACCCGAATAAAGCGGGACTTGTTAGTAGTTTTGTTAGGAGTTGGAGTGTTTTTCTCCCTGCCTTAAATCCTATGCCTCGCTGAATGAACTACTTATGTAGATGGTGGACCCTACTGGACTCGAACCAGTGACCTCTTCCATGTCAAGGAAATGCTCTAACCAACTGAGCTAAGGGTCCGTCAAAAACAAGTCGCGGAGTAAGCAGGAGGTCGTGGTCATATCGCAAGGAAAATTTTCACGATTTTTGGGGGCACTTGTTTACCCGTGCAAGCGGGGCGCGAACCGACTTGCCCCGGCTCAGTTGAACCACCTCACTGCTTTCTCCCTGCCATGCTTCAATCGCTTCGCATCAAGAACCTCGCCCTGCTCGAAGAAGTCGCCCTCGATTTTGAGGCCGGCTTTACGGTCGTCACCGGTGAAACCGGCGCTGGCAAAAGCATCCTGCTCGGCGCTTTGTCGCTGTTGGCCGGCGAACGTGCCGACAAGACCCTCATCCGCCAGGGCGCTCCCGCTTGCGAGGTTGAGGCGTCGTTGTTTTTTGAGCACGCGGAGGCCATTAACGCCCTGCTGATCGAGCTCGATTTGCCACCCTGCGAAGACGGCATGCTCATTCTTAAGCGCAGCTTGCCCCGGGAAAAAGCTGCCAAGCTCACCGTCAACGGCGGACTCGCCACTCTGGCCGCGCTCCAGCGCTTGGGCGAGGCGTGGATCGACTTCCACGGTCCGAGCGAGCCACGCCGTCTGCTCAAGGAAAGCTGCCAGCTTGATCTGCTCGACCTCTACGGGCGCGCCGGGGACGCCCTCGTCGCTTACGAAAACAAATACCGCGTCTGGCGCGACCTGCACGCTGAGCGCGAACGCATCGCCCGAGAAACCAAACTCTCGCCTGATCAAATCAAGTTTCTCGAAGGACAACTGGCCCGCCTCGACGCGCTTGATCTCACGGACGAGGCCATCGAGGCGCTTGAACGCGATTTTCAGCGCATGAGCAAAGCCCAGGAGTTAACCGGCTTGGCCTCCACGCTGGCCAACGGGTTGACCGGCGAAGACGGCGCCACCGGGCGGGTCGCAGGCCTTTTGCGCGAGGCGCGCCAGTTGGAAAACCTCGATCCGGCGAGCAAGGTTTTTGCGGATCGTCTCGCGGCGGCCAGCATCGAGCTCGCCGATCTCGGAGCCGAATTTGAGTCGTTGGTCGGCCAGTTTCACTTCGATCCTGAGCAAGCCGAGCAGCTGCAGGCCAACATGAACACGTGGCTCGAGGTGAAGCGCAAACACGGCGGCGACCTGCGCGCCGTGATCGTGGCGCGCGACGAAATGCGCCGCCGCTTGGAGATTCAGGGGGATCTCGAGGGTACACTGGTGCGCCTCGACAAACAGATCATCGATGCAGAACGCGCCGCGCGTAAAGAGGCCACCGTGCTCCGTGCCCTGCGCGAAAAATCATCCCGTGAATTGGCCAAAATCGCCGCCGCCAGCATCGCCCAGCTCGGCTTTAAAAAAGCCGATTTCCAGATCCGCATCGTGCCGCTTGAACAACTCGGGCCCACGGGGGATTGCGGTGTCGAGTTCCTGTTTTCACCCAATGTCGGTGAGCCCGTCCTGCCACTTAATCGGGTCGCTTCCAGTGGTGAACTCGCCCGTGTGATGTTGGCGCTTAAAACCGTGCTGGCCGACCTCGATAACGTTCCGGTGCTGGTGTTCGACGAAGTGGACGCCAACGTCGGCGGCGAGATCGGCCGCGTCGTGGGCGAGAAAATGGTCGGCATTTCCAAGGGCCACCAAGTGCTGTGCATCACCCACCTGCCGCAGGTTGCGGCTCAGGGCGACAGTCACCTCGTTGTCGAAAAAGACCAGTCGCAGGACCGCGCGGTGGTGCGTATCTCGCCGATCCATACCGAGCGTAAAGCCAGGGTGAGCGAATTGGCCCGCATGCTCGGCGATCGTAATGCCAAGAGTGCGTTGGCCCATGCCGAGGAGTTGCTCGGCTGACGTCATTTAAATTAAACGCCATCGGCCGTCAGCGGCTCGACGTAGCGCAGGCTTCCAGACTGCCTTTAGCCCCATAGTAGACTGGAGTTCTGCGCTACTTCTCGCGACCTCCCGCAATCCCTCCGCTCTGCCGATGACTCCCGCGCTGTCCACCATCGTACACCTCGACGCCGACGCGTTTTTTGTGTCGGTCGAGCTGGCGTTGCAACCTCACTACCGGGGTAAAAAAGTCGCGGTCGGCGGCCGCGAGCGGGGCATTATTGCCTCCGCCAGTTACGAGGCGCGTGCCTGTGGCGTTTACACCCCGATGCCGACTTCACGGGCGTTGCTCGTTTGCCCTGAACTCATTCTCCTGCCGCATCAGGGCAATTATGGGGAAGTTTCGCGGAAAATGTTCGATCTGTGCGAAACCCTGACGCCCTACGTGGAGCGCAACTCCATCGACGAGGGTTACCTCGATTTGGGGCCGTGCGGGTTGACCACGGCAGAAGCGGTCGAACGCACTGTGCGCGGCTTGCAGCAACGTATTTGGGACGAGTTACAAATCCCGGTTTCCTTCGGTATCGCGACCAATAAACTGGTTTCTCAAATTGCCTCCAAACTCCGCAAACCCCGCGGTTTTGTGGTGGTGCTTCCCGGCACCGAGGGTGCCTTCCTGGCGCCGCTCGACATTGGCAAACTCCCCGGTGTGGGGGCTAAGACGGAGACTGAATTGCAAGCGCGTGGTATACGGAAAATCAGCGACCTGTTTTCGCGTAAGGAGCGCGAGTTGGAAGCGCTCCTTGGCCGTGATTGGCGCGCGTTTATGGCGCTGGCCCATGGAGTCGATGATCGCCCCGTGCAAACGGAGCGAGAGGACGCGAAAAGTTATTCGCAGCAGGAAACCTTCGCTAGAGACGTAAGCGACTTAGCCACGGTCGAACGCACCGCCAAGGGCATGATCGACGCCCTCCTGCCGACCATTCGCGCCGACGGGAAGCGAGTGCGAACCATGACCGTGAAGGTGCGCTACGGGGATTTCACGCATGAAACCGCCGGTCGCAGCCTGCCCGAGGCGAGTGATCTGGAGCAGCCGTTTTATCCGTTGCTCACGGTGCTGTTAAAACAAGCCTGGGCCCAGTCGCGCCCACTGCGGCTAGTCAGTGTGCGTTTTTCGGGAGTGGAGGCGGGCGCCCGGCAGTTGGACTTGTTTGCCGCGACCGACGAAAAACGCCGTAAACTCGCCGCTGTTTTAGACCAAATGAACCAGGGGAAAACGGCGCGCGTCCACCGCGGCCACCAGTTGCCGCCCAAGCCACCCGTTGGCGGGTAGGTAAGTAGCGCCGGCAAGTAGCGCAGACTTCCAGTCTGCCATGGCCGCCCGGCGGCACGGTCGTGAAGCAGACTGGAAGCCTGCGCTACTTTGTACTCCGCCCAACCCAACCCGCGGCCGGCGCGACATGGGACTTGCCGCCTTTCGCCGCGCTTGGTTTGGTCTCCGCTTTTCCATCCCATGTGCCAAACGTTCTCCAGCGCCTTTCCCCGTCCCCATTCCTCTGTCGTCGTTGATGGTAACGACCGCGCCCCGGCCCGCTCGATGCTGCGTGCCGTCGGTTTTACCGACGAAGATTTCAAGAAGCCCCAAATTGCGGTGGCCTCTTCGGCCAGTGACATGACGCCGTGCAACGTCCATCTTGGCGATCTCAGCGAACACGCTCGCAAGGGTGTGAACGAAGCCGGCGGCAAGGCGGTTTATTTCAATACCATCACGGTCACCGATGGCATCAGCATGGGCACGCTGGGCATGCGCTACAGCTTGGTTTCCCGCGACGTGATCGCCGACTCCATCGAGACCGCCGTGGCCGCCGAGGGTTTTGACGGTCTGATCGCCATCGGCGGTTGCGACAAAAACATGCCCGGCGCCCTCATCGCCATCGCCCGGCTCAATCGTCCCGCCGTGTTCATCTACGGTGGCACCATTCTGCCCGGCTTTGCTGCCAGCGACTGCGACAAGCAAAAGCCCCTCGACATCGTCTCGGTATTTGAAGCCGTCGGTAAACACGCCAAGGGCGAGCTCTCTGATGCCGGCCTCAAGGAGGTCGAAGCCGGTGCCATCCCCGGCCCAGGGTCCTGCGGTGGTATGTACACCGCCAACACCATGGCCAGCGCCATCGAGGCACTCGGCATGAGCCTGCCCAACAGCAGCGCCCAGCTCGCCGTCGGCCCGGAAAAACGCGACGACTGCCGCCGCGCCGGTGCCGCCGTCATGAACCTGCTCCAGAAGGGCATCAAACCCCGCGACATCCTCACCCGGAAGGCGTTTGAAAACTCCATCACCGTGTGTCTCGCCTTGGGCGGTTCGACCAACCTCATCCTTCACTTGCTCGCCATCGCCCACTCCGCCGGGGTTGAGCTCACGCTTGAGGATTTCAAGACCATCGGTGCGCGCGTGCCGCTGCTGGCCGACGTGAAGCCCTTCGGCAAGTACGGTATGGCCCACCTCATCCGCATCGGCGGCATCCGCCCGATGATGAAGATGCTCCTCGACCGCGGCATGCTCCACGGCGACTGCATGACGGTCACCGGCGAGACGATCGCCGAAACCCTCAAGGATGTGCAGCCGTATCCGTCCTACCCCGACCAACAGGACATCATTCGCCCTTGGGATAATCCGATCAAAGCCGAGACGCACCTGCGCGTGCTCCACGGCAACTTGGCCCCCGGCGGCGCTGTCGGTAAAATCACCGGCAAGGAGGGCCTCTATTTCAAAGGCACCGCCAAGGTTTACGAGGGCGAGGAAGATGCGCTCAAGGGCATCCTGCGCGGCGACGTGGTCAAAGGTGACGTGGTGGTGATCCGCAACGAAGGCCCGGTGGGCGGCCCCGGCATGCGCGAAATGCTTTCCCCCACCAGCGCGGTGGCCGGACGCGGTCTCATCAAAGACGTGGCCCTCATCACCGACGGGCGTTTCTCCGGTGGCAGCCACGGTTTCGACGTGGGGCATATCACCCCCGAGGCGGCCAAGGGCGGGCCGATTGCCATCGTGCGCAACGGCGACCTGATCGAAGTCGATGCGGTTAAAAACACCATCAGCCTGCTGGTTTCCGATGCCGAGATCGCGGCCCGTCTGGCGGCCTACAAGCCGCTCCCGCCCCGTGAAACCCGTGGCGTGTTGGCCAAGTACGCCAAGCTGGTCAGCACCGCCTCCGAGGGCGCGGTGACCGACAAGTACCTGTAATTCAGGCCGGGCGAGTCGTGTTCCAATGCACGACTCGCTCGTTACGAAGCGGGAGTGCTAAGAGTAGCACCCCGAGCCCCGCTTGCTCCGTTTAGCAGCGCGGGGCTTTGGCTCCCGGATGAGGCGGTATGCGGCTAATGATTTTAATTTGACCGCATACAGTTCGCTGCCTGAAGTCCGCCCACTTTATGCGTCGGCGACTCTCCCTGATCACAATGTTGACCGCGTGGCTGCTCGCCACCGGCAGCCATTGGGATTTGCTTCAGACGTTCGCGTGGGGCCGCATGATAGCGACCTATTCGCAGTCGATGTCGCTTTCGCAAGCGGTGAAATTAACCTTCACCCCCGACAACCTGTGCGGCCTTTGCCAAAGTGTGATTGAAGCCAAACAGCAGCAGGCGCACGACACCGCGCTGCCGAGCGAGGCCAAATCTTTCGGTAAAATCCCCCTGATTTTCCAGCCGATTACCGTCTTCGTTCCCCGTGGGCCGATCTCGGCACATTGGGATTGGAATCATACGGTGCCCGCCTGGCGGGACCGTTCGCCGCCGCCGATTCCGCCGCCACGCGCGCCCGTTTGATCCTCGGTTAACACCCGCCTCACCGGCCGCGACTTTTCGGCCGGTCGGTTGCTGGGTTTTCGTCGCATCCGCATCGAGCGGACGGACTGCCTTGTATCATTCACGCCTGAGTCTTCCGCGTTTCCCCGTCGTAGTGCGTGGGCGCGTGAAGCCGGATATTCCTGTGTTCTTGTCTGGCTGGTTATGAAATTTTCATCTCGTTCATTGTTAGTAAATCTGGTGCTGGCTGCCGTGCTCCGCGCGGAAGTTTCCCCGCCGGTGGCGGCCCCGACTACTGCGGAAAAAACGGTGGTTTTACCGGAGCTCGAAGTGACCGCTTCGCGCACCTCCCTCACCACGCCTTCACGCGAAGCGGCGCGGGCCGATCTCGCTCTCACTCCCGGCGGCGCCGAAGTGGTCGCCGCCGAGCGCTACCTGCAGGGCCGTGCCTCCACAGTCGCGGATACCTTTGCGCTTTCGCCGGGTGTGGTCGCGCAGTCGCGTTTCGGTTCTGACGAAGCGCGGCTCTCCATTAGGGGCTCGGGCATCCAGCGCACCTTCCACGGTCGCGGTCTCCGCGTGTTGCAAGACGGAGTTCCGATTAACTTGGCTGACGGCGGCTTCGACATGCAGTCGCTGGAGCCGACTGCCGCCGACCACATCGTCATCTGGCGCGGGTCCAATGCCCTGGCCTACGGCTCCTCCACACTGGGCGGGGCCATCGACTATGTTTCTCGCACCGGCCGTACCGCCCCCGGTGGTTTTGCTCGCCTGGAAGTGGGTTGTTTTGACTACCTGCGCGCCACCGTGGCGGACGGGGTTGCGCAGGGTAACGCCGATGGCTACGCGAGTTTCACCCAGTCGCAGCAGGAGGGTTTCCGTGACCACGCGGAGCAAAATAACCAGCGACTGTTCACCAACGTCGGCTGGCGCTTGAGCGATGAAATCGAGACGCGCCTTTACCTGACGGCGGTGAAAACCGACTCCGAATTGCCCGGTAGTTTGACCAAGGCCCAGATGGAGGCGAACCCCGAGCAAGCCAACGCATCGAACATCACGGGCAATCAGAAGCGCGACTATCAGCTCGTGCGGGTGGCGAATAAAACCACGGTGAGTGCCGGTGACAGCTCGGTGGATTTTATCGCCGCGTGGACTTACAAAAACCTCGATCACCCCATTTTTCAGGTGATCGACCAGGTCACCAATGACGCGCTGATCGGGCTCACGCTAACGAACAAGACTGACCTGTTTGAACGTGCGCATCAGAACCGTGCGGGCTTATTAGCCAACCAAGGACAGACCTCTGCTGCCAACTTTGTTAACGTCGGTGGCTCCCGCGGTGCGCTCGTTTCGCAAGACGACCAGATCGCGACAAACCTAGAGGCCTTCGCCGAGAGCCAGCTCTCACTCGGCGCTGGATTCACTAGTGTGCTCGGTTTCGCTGCTGCCCACAATCGTCGTGATACGGCCCGCACGTTGGGTGCAGTCACAGCAGCCAACACCTACGATCGCAGCTACGAAAATCTCGCCCCCAAACTGGGCGCGCGTTGGGATAATGCAGCCAAAACCAAGCAGGTTTACGCCAACGTTAGCGGCAGCTACGAGCCGCCCTCCTTCAGCGAAGGCGGTAATGCCACCGTCGCGAACGAAGCCCAGCAGGCCCTGACCTACGAGTTGGGCACCCGCGGTACCCACGGTTTTGTCCGCTGGGATGCGTCCGTGTATTACGCTCAAGTGGAGGACGAACTCTTGGCGATCTCCCTTCCAGGGCCGGTTTCTGGCACCTTTAACGCCGATCGCACCACCCATCAGGGCGTCGAGTTGGGCTTTGAAGCTGACGTGCTCGGCCAGCCCTGGAGCGGAAAAACCGACAACCGTCTGGTGGCCCGCGGAGCGTGGACCTACGGCCGTTTTAATTTCGAGAACGACAGGACCTTTGGCGACAACACCCTTGCCGGCCTCCCCGAGCATTTGTTCCGCGGAGAGTTCGTCTGGCAGAATGCCGCCGGTTATTACGCCGGCCCGACCTTCGAGTGGGTGCCGGTGAAAGCCTTCGTTGATCACGCCAACACCCTGGCGGCTGATCCCTACTCACTGGTCGGCTTTAAGTTCGGCCGCCGGCTTGAGCGCGGGTTGTCGTGGTTTGTGGAGTTCAAAAACCTCACCGACGAAACTTACGCCGCGACGACCGGAGTCATCGAGAGGTTTACTGGCGGTAATGGTGCGCAATTCCTGCCCGGTGACAGCCGCTCCGTCTACGCCGGCGTCGAATACCGCTTCTGATCCGGCCCAATCCTCCTCAACCATGAATCCTCTCACTCTTCGCCGTCTGCACCGCTGGATCGGACTGGCCTGCGCCCTGACCGTACTCCTCGCCGCCGGTAGTGGCATTTTACACACCGTCATGACTTGGACGCAGCCGCCGCCGCCCCGTCCCGAGCCGGCCACACCGTTTTCACCGGCCAACATCGCATTCCCGGTTTCCGCACTGCCCGCCAGCCTGGGGCCGATCCGCAGCCTGCAAATCCACACCTTCGATCAGACAACGTGGTACCAAGTGTCCACGCCGCAGGGGCTGCGTTATTTCAGCACCACCGACGGCCGCGAAGACCCCGCGGTAGAGACGCGCCTGGCGCTAGCAATCGCCCGCCGTCACCTCGGCATCGGCGTGGCTGGCGACGCGTTCGCGTACACCCGGAGGCTCGACGCCTACGACCGGGAATACCTGAGTATTTTCCGCCTGCTGCCTGTGCACCGCATCGAGGTGGCCGATGGCCGGGGCACGCGCCTATATGTGAGTACGCTCACCGGTTCGGTCGCCCGCCACACCGATGACCGCCGTCAGTTCGAGGCTAATGTTTTTAGCATGTTTCATAAATATGCCTTCATTCCCAATAAAGGCCTGCGCGACGGCGTGCTGGTCACGGCTACGGCGATCGCCTTCCTAGCCGCCCTGACCGGAGTGATTCTCTTTTTTGCGACCCGTCGTCGTGCTTAACCCTTCTGCTTATTATCCATGAAATCATCCCGCTTACTTTTGGTTTTGATTACGTTTTTGCCTGTTGCCGTGGGGCGCGCCGAACCGGATTGCCCCTGCGAGTGCGCTGCGGCCAAGCCGGTTCTCTCGACCAAGCTGGTTGCCGCCGCCAACGAAACGGCGCCGGCTCGTCATCCGCTGCGCGGTGTGGTGATTGAGGTTTTGGCCGACAAGTCCGCGCTGCTGGTCAAACATGAGGATATTCCCGGGGTGATGAAGGCCATGACCATGTTGCTGAAGGTCGACACAGCCGCCCTGACCGCAGTGCAGAAGGGCAGCCGGATAACCGGACTGCTGGTCAAACACGCGGACGGGTGGTGGCTCGAAGCTGTGCAACCCGCGAAGTAGCGCGTCGGTGCGGGGAGGGCAACTGAGCCGAGGAGCGCGGGTTTCGACGAAGAACCGGAGTTAACCCGGCCCGCCGGCGGGCGGCTCAAGGCGCTTTGTTGAGACGGGCTTCGGCGCTGACCATTGCCTCAATAAAGGCCTCGGCGGTGGGGGCGGCCAGCAACGCATCACGATTAGCCGCATCCTTGAACACCTTGCACAGCGCGCTCACGACCAGCAGGTAATCGGTGGGATTGGATTTGGGCGTACCGAGAACGAACATGAGTTTGACCGTCTGGTTACCGTTTTCGAAGTGCACGCCAGCATCGCTGCGGCCCACCGCCATGACGATTTTTTGCACGTGTTCAGTGCGAGCGTGGGGCAGGGCGATCTCGTTGCCCAGGCAGGTGGTGTCGAGACGCTCCCGGGCGAGTAACTCGGTGTAAAAGCCGTGGAAATTGGTGACATCCGGGTGGCCGTCCAGCAGGCGTGCGACCTCGTTGAGCGCCACGGTGCGCTTGGTGCTTTGCACCCCGAGAAGGATGCGAGAAGGGTCGAGAAGAGTGGAGAGGCGGCCGGCCATGCGAGCTACATGTTTTAGCGTTATCGAGTCGTCAAAGAGACGACTCGAAAAATTCATTGGCAAGTGCCGATTGGGGTCAGATCCGCCTAATTTTAGGCGGACGTTTCCATCCCCGATTTTAAGCCGATAATTCGACTGGAACTCGCGCGATTTAAAGCGGTTTTAGGCCGGGTTCGGAGCCGGCACTGCCGCTTGTGGGACGAGGGAGTGGCACCAGCGCCAGGTATCGAGGTCGTGCCAGCGATGAGCCGACAGTTGCACGTCGATCACGTCGCCCAAGGCGTAGTCGGCCGGTTCGGTGCGCAGGATACGGAATCCCCAATGTGGGGCGCGGCCCGGATCGTGCGGGGCCGAGCTGAGTTGCAGGTCGGCGTCGACGGTGGTGCGGAAATACACCGCAAAGCCGTCGATGCGGCCGGCGCGGCGCACTTCTCGTTGAAAGCACAGGTCGCGGGAGAATTCGGCCGCGTTGAGTGTGTGCAGATCGAAGGTGAGGGCCGGTTTCGGGTCGGCGAGAAAATGCTCAACGAGCGCCCCGTCGTTGCCACAGAGGTGATAGTAGCCGGTTTCCTGCGGGCGCGCGTGTTCGAGCGAGGAAAAGTCGTAGCCTTTCACCTTGAGATTCCAGATGAAGGGCACGTGGCGCGCCGTGTTGAGTTGCACCGGCTCGCAATAAAACTCGAAGCACGAGGGCAGAATCCGCCCGCCGGGTTTGAGCAAGCGGTCGCGCAAATCGCAGATGTTGGGGATCATCGCCTCGTCGAAGAGGAAGTCGCCCATCTGCTCGTGGAGCAGCACATCGACCGGCGCGGGCAGGGTGAACGTGGTGCTGTGGCAGGAGATGAAATCGACGCGCTCGATTTGGTTGGCGGCGGCCAGGGTGCGGGCGTGGTTGAGGATGTCGGAGTGGTCGAGGGCGTGCACGCGGGCCGCGCCACGGCGCGAGGCGAAGGCGGCGAGGATGCCAGTGCCGGTGCCGAGGTCGATGACGTGGTCGCCAGGGTGAATGTGGCGCTCAATGGCCGCGTGGTAAAAATCCATGCGCGGGCGGTCAGCGAGCATGCGCTCTTGTTGGTGCATGCCGGAAAAATAACGCCGGTTGTTGTCGCGGTGGTCGTCTTCGGCCGAGGGAGCACCTTGAAAGAGCCGGCGCAGGGTCGCCACTGCAGGAGCGAGGAGGCGACCAAGGGTTTTAATGGGCATGAAGAGGAGTGGACGGGAGACGGGGCGCGCGTGGCGTGGATCCGCGGGCAGTGGCACGCGGATCTGAGAAAACGCAGGGACCGCGCTCGGCGTCACTCGATTTCGCAAACAATCGGGGGCTTTGCACCGAACGCCGAGCTCCAGCTCGGCCGGGTTCGATCGTCGTAGTGCCAAAAAAAGGCGCGCCGGTGAGGGCGCGCCTTGGGTGGAAGACCCGGAGTGAATCCGGGGCTTTAGGACAGTCGCTTAGCTGGCTTCCGGCGGCGGGGTTGCGCCGACGGCGGCGGCTGCCTGCTCTTCGTCGGTCTCGACTACGCGGGCGATCGACATGAGTTTGTCGCCCTCGGCCAAGGTGAGGAGTTTGACGCCCTTACCGCCGCGGTTGACCTCGCGGATGGTGTTCACCGGGCAACGTACGCTCTGGCCCTTGGCCGTGAGGAGCATGACTTCGTCGGTGTCCTTGATGCTGAGCGCGCCGGCGATGTTAACCGAACCGTCCTCGGGCAGGTCGATCGCCCACACGCCGCTGCCGCCGCGGTTGACGAGGCGGTAATCCTCGAAGCGGGTGCGCACGCCGAGACCGGCTTGGCTGGCCACGAGGAAGCGGGCGTTGTGGTCGACGACTTCGAGTACCTCGAGGTAGTCGCTCTCCAGCTTGAACTTCATGCCGCGCACGCCGCCGGTGGCCCGGCCGGTGTCGCGGAAGAGGATCTCGCCGTTGTCGGGATCCTTTTCCGACAGGCGGACGGCTAGGCCTTGGTGGGAAACCAGGATGAGCTCGTCGTTGCCGGTGGTGAGCACGCAGCCGATGACGTTGTCGCCCTCGTCGAGGTTGATGCCGATCAGGCCGGCTTCGCGGGTGGCGTTGGTGTAGTCGGCCAGCGCGGTCTTTTTAATGGTGCCGGCCTTCGTCGCCATGACCAGGTAGCGGTCGGGCGAGAAGTCGGGTGTGGTGAGCATGGCGGCGATCTTTTCGCCCTCGTCGAGCGAGAGGAACGATTTTACCGACTTGCCCTTGGTGGTACGGGCGCCCTCGGGCACGTCGTAGACCTTCTTCGCCAAGCACTGACCGTGGCTGGTGACGAAGAGGATGAAGTCGTGGGTCGAGGCGGTGAAGAGGTGCTCCACAAAATCCTCCTCGTAGGTCTCGGTGCCGATCACGCCCTTGCCGCCGCGTTTCTGCGAGCGGTAGTCGGCCACCGGGGTGCGCTTAATAAAGCCGAGGTGGGAGATCGTGATCACGCAGCCTTCGTTTGGGATAACGTCTTCCATGCGGAAGTCGCCGGTCGCGTCGATGATCTGGGTTTTGCGCTGGTCGCCATATTTGTCCTTCATGGTGAGCAGCTCGGTCTTGATGACCTCCATCAGGCGGGTCTCGGAATCGAGGATCTCGCGCAGGGAGGCGATCAGCGTCTGGAGTTCCAAATACTCGGCCTCGATCTTGCCGCGCTCCAGGCCGGTGAGCTGGTAGAGGCGCAGTTCGAGGATCGAGTCGGTCTGTCGCTCGGAGAGCGGGTATTTGGCCATCAACTTCGTCTTGGCTTCCTCGCGGTTGGAGGAGGCGCGGATGATTTTGACGAAGTCGTCGAGGTTATCGAGGGCGATGATGTAGCCCTCGAGGATGTGGGCGCGGTCCAGGGCCTTTTTGAGGCGGAACTGGGTGCGGCGGGTGATGACATCGCGGCGGTGCTCAAGGAAACAGTCGAGCAGCTCGCGGATGTTCATCTGCTTGGGGCGCTTCTTGTCGAGCGCGAGCAGGGTGACACCGAAGGAGGACTCGAGCGCGGTCTTTTGGAAGAGCTGGTTGATGACGACGCGGGACTGTTCGCCGCGCTTGAGCTCGATGACGATGCGGGTGTTCTCGTCGGACTCGTCGCGCACGTCGCGGATACCCTCAAGGAGTTTCTCGGTGACGAGCTCGGCGATGCGGATAACGAGGTTGGCGCGGTTAACGTTATACGGAATTTCCGTGATAACGACCTGCTCCATACCGGTCTTGGTCTCCTCGACATGGGCCTTGCCGCGGATGCGCACGATGCCCTTGCCGGTCTTGAGGTAGGAGAGAATGCCGTCACGGCCGGCGATGACGCCGCCGGTAGGGAAGTCTGGTCCGCTGATCAGGCCGCAGAGCTCGTCCACGCTGGTGCGCGGGTTGTCGCTGATCGCGCAGCAGGCGGCGATGAGCTCGTACAGGTTGTGCGGCGGGATGTTGGTGGCCATGCCGACTGCGATGCCGGTCGAGCCGTTCATCAACAAGTTGGGCAGGGCGGAGGGCAGGACAGTGGGCTCGGTGGTCGACTCCTTGTAGTTAGGAGCGAAGTCCACCGTGTCCTCCTCGATGTCGGCCAGCAGGTCTTCGGCGGTGTTACGAAGACGGGCCTCGGTGTAACGGTAAGCTGCGGGCGGATCGCCGTCCACCGAGCCGAAATTACCCTGCGGATCGATCAGCGGGTAACGCATGACCCAGTTCTGAGCGAGGCGCACGAGCGTGTCGTAAACCGACGAGTCGCCGTGCGGGTGGTAGTTTTTCAGGACCTCGCCGACCACGCCCGCGCACTTGTCGAAGGAGCGGTTGTGGAGGAGGCCTTCGCGCAACATCGCGTAAAGGATGCGGCGCTGCACCGGCTTCAAGCCGTCGCGCGCGTCCGGTAGGGCGCGGGCGACGATGACGGACATCGAATACTCGATGTAGGCCGTCTGCATGATGTCGGTGATGTTGGCGGTGGAGAGTTTCTCGTTGCCTGTGTACATGTCGGAAGATGTCAGAAATCAGCTGTTAGAAATCAGATTTCGGAGAGCGGTAGAATCGGAAGCTATGGGCAGACATCTGGCTTCTGATCTCAGACTTCTCTCCGAAGTGGTTAAACGTCCAGATACTGGACGTTGAGGGCGTTGTCTTCGATGAACTGGCGGCGCGGAGGGACTTCGTCGCCCATCAGCAGCGTGAACAGCGCGTCGGCCTTGGCGGCGTCGGTGATATCCACTTTGAGGAGACGGCGTTTCTCCGGGTCCATGGTGGTTTCGAAGAGCTGTTTGGGGTTCATTTCACCGAGACCCTTGTAGCGCTGGATGCTCAAGCCCTTGCGGCCGTTGCCACGAATCTGGGTGACGATGTCGAGCGGCGAAGTCAGCTCGGTCTTGTTCTCGCCCTTCAGGCCGACGTTTTCAGTCAGCGTGTAGCGCGGCTCGGCGGTGGCGCTGAACTCCTGAATCTCCAGTCCGATGGCGGCAATGGCGCGGAGGAGCTTGGCCATTTCGTTGGATTCGAAAATCTCGTGGAGCGTCACGCGGCGCACCGGGCCGGTGGGCTTGGGCGCGGCGGGGGCGTCGGGCGAGAGGTCGGCATCGAGCCCCTCGCGGCTGACGAACTCGGCGCGGGCGTGTTCGTCCTTGAGGAACTCGTGGCTTTCCACGTTGCCGGTGCGGATGCGGGCGATGTAGCGCGGGAGAACCTGCGTCTCACGATCGTGCTGGTCGAGGTAGATGGGCAACTCGACGCCGTAACGGGTGACGCCACTGCCGAGTTTTTCCAGCGCGGCGAGGTTTTCGACGATCTGGTCGATCTGCGCGGGGGCAAACGTGTGGCCGTCGCGGATACGCGTGAGCACGACATCCTCGGAGCCGAGCTCCAGAAGGATGCGGTTAAGCTGCTCGTCGTTGTCCACGTACTGCTCGCGCTTCTTGCGCTTGATCCGGTACAGCGGCGGTTGGGCAATGTAGATGTAGCCGCGCTCGATCAGGCCCTTCATCTGACGATAAAGGAAGGTCAGCAGCAGCGTGCGGATGTGGGAGCCGTCCACGTCGGCGTCCGTCATGATGATGATCTTGTGGTAACGGGCCTTGGCGGCGTTGAACCCGCCGACCGATTCGTCGCCTTCGCCGATACCGGTGCCACAGGCGGTGATCAGGGTGCGGATTTCCTCGTTGGCCAGCACCTTGTCGATGCGTGCTTTCTCGGTGTTGATGAGTTTACCGCGCAGGGGGAGGATGGCCTGGAAACGGCGGTCGCGGCCCTGTTTGGCCGAGCCGCCGGCGGAGTCGCCCTCGACGATGTAGAGCTCGGTTTTCGCGGGGTCGCGCTCGGAGCAGTCGGCGAGTTTACCGGGCAGGCCGCCGCTGGAGAGGGCGCCCTTGCGGACGGTCTCGCGGGCCTTGCGGGCGGCCTCACGGGCGCGGGCGGCGTTGAGCGACTTATCGACGATGCGTTTGCCGATTGGCGGGTTGATTTCGAAGTATTTGATCAGGCCCTCGTAGGTGGAGGAACCGACCACGCCCTCGACTTCGGGGGAGAGCAGTTTGACCTTGGTCTGGGATTCGAACTTGGGGTCGCTGTGTTTGATCGAGATGACCGCAGCAAGACCTTCGCGGACGTCGTCACCGGTGATCTGCGGGTCCTTGTCCTTGAGCAGGTTGTGGGCCTTGGCGAATTGGTTAATGGCGCGGGTGAGGGCGCCGCGGAAACCGGACAGGTGGGTGCCGCCGTCGGGGTTGTGAATCGTGTTGGTGTAACAGAGGACCTGCTCGTTGTAGGAGTCGTTGTACTGGAGCACGACCTCGCAGTGGATCTCGTTGGGTTTATCGTCGAGCTGGATGTGGGTCTCCTTGGTGATGCGCACCGGAGTGGGGAACAGCGCGGTTTTGCCTTGGTTGAGCTGTTTTACGAACTCGGAGACGCCGTCCTTGTAGAGGTAGATTTCGGGCTTCGCACCGACGGGGCGTTCGTCGAGGAACACGATTTCGAGGCCGGAGTTGAGGAAGGCGAGTTCGCGCAGGCGCTGGGCGATGCGGGCGGTGACGAACACGGTCGTTTCCTTGAAAATCTCCGGGTCGGGTTTGAAGGTCACGAAGGTGCCGGTGCCGCGAGCCTTGCCGATGACCTCGAGCTTTTTGACGGGCTTGCCGCGCTCGAACTTCATGTGGTGGACCTGGCCGTCGCGGGAGACCTCGACCTCGAACCATTCGGAGACGGCGTTAACGCACTTGGCGCCGACGCCGTGGGTGCCGCCGGAGAACTTGTAGCCGCCTTGGCCGTATTTGCCGCCCGAATGCAGCGTGGTGAGCACGAGCTCGACGCCGGGCAAGCCGGACTCCTTGTTGATGTCGACCGGGATACCGCGGCCGTCGTCACGGATGCTGATCGAGCCGTCGACATGGATGTTGACCTCGATCTTTTTGCAGTGGCCGGCGAGATGCTCGTCCACCGAGTTGTCGAGCACCTCGGAAACGCAGTGGTGGAGCGCGCGTTCATCGGTGCCGCCGATGTACATGCCGGGCTTTTTGCGGACGGCTTCAAGGCCCTTGAGCTGGCTCAGTTTATCCGCGTCGTAGCTCTCGGAAATCACTGCGTTGGAGACGGGCTGTTCGGAGTCGGTTGGGTCAGACATTTAAAGGGGGGGAATCGTGATGAAAACTAAAGGGCAGAGAGCATCGCAATTCAGGGGCCGCCACAACCCTTTTTTATGCCTGGTTTCTGCCGCTAAAAACGGGCGCTAAAAGTATTTTAGGTTGCGGACCAAAGATTCGGAAGTAGCGTGCCGCCATATTGAAACTCTCCGTCAAAGTTGATTACGCGTGCAGGGTCTTGGCCCAGATGGCGAAAAGTTATGGAACCACTGAGTTGGCGCACATCGAGCAGCTTGCTGAAATCGAGTCGGTGCCGGCCAATTATCTGGTGCAGATTCTCAGTGAACTGCGCAACGGGGGGCTGATTATCAGCAGGCGCGGCAAGCAGGGCGGTTATGCCCTGGCCCGACCGCCGGCCGAGATTACGCTCTACGACATTGTGAAGCTGATCGAGGGGGATTTGCTGGAGCTCAACGGAACCGGCGAAGGGCACTCGGGACGTCGTGTAAACCAGATCTGGCGTGAGGTCAGGTCCTCGTTGGAGGCTAAGTGCCGAGGCTACACGTTGGATATGTTTACCGTTAAAACCGATCAGGAGATGTATTACATTTAAGCTCGTAGCCCTGAGCTAAGAGCTGCGAGCGTCGGGGAATGCTGACTCCCACGCTGGAAAAAATTTTGGTTCTCCAAGATCGCGATAGCAAACGGCTTGGCTGGGACGCACAGCTGAAAGCCGTGCCCGTCGAAATCGCTGCGGTGGAGAAAAAAATCGCCGCTGAGAAGGCCGCGATCGACACCGCCCGCGCCGAGCTGATGGCGCTGGAGACCAAAAAGAAACTGCTGGAAACCGAGATTGGTTCGGCGGAGTCCAAATTGGCTAAATACAAGACGCAGCAGGTTCAGGTGCGCAAAAACGACGAATTTAAGGCGCTGGGTCTGGAGATCGAGCACACCTCCGAGGCCATCGCGGCGCTTGAGGGGCAGGAGCTCGAAGTGATGTACCAGATCGACGAAGCGAAGAAAAAGTTCGCCGTAGCGGAGGCTGTTTTGAAGGAGAATATCGCGGGCTACCAAGGGCGCATCGGCATGTTGCGCGAACGCGAAACCAACCTGGCCGCCGAGCTCAAGCTGGCGCAGGCCGAGGTGGCCGTTGTCCGCACGCCCATCGAGGCCGCGGCATTACGCCTTTACGACCGGATCGCCGCGCGACAGCAGCCGGTGTGCGTAGCGCTGCGGGGTAACAAGTGTGGCGGGTGCCATTTGAAGGTGTCCTCCGAGGTCGAGTCGGCCGTGCGTGGCAAGGGTGACGCGGCGGCGCAATTGCCGACCTGCGACCAGTGCGGTCGGATCGTTTGGTGGGATGTCGCTTGAGGGGGGGGGGCACGGGCAGGGGCGGGGAGGGGAGGGGCGGAGAATGCCCAATGCCCAATGACCAATGACCAATGCCCAATGCCCAAGGTTCAATGGTCAATGACCGAGGGCCTAAGGCTCTAGGACTCAGGACTAATGTTCAGGCCCAATGACCTGAGTCGATGGAGGCAGGGCTGGAGTTTTTGGAATTGGGCATTGGTCACTGGACATTGGTCATTCCCTGATCGTAAGGTGTCCGCTTGGTTTTGGGGCCGGTTCGCCGCTCCAGGTTCTTTGATCCCTGTTGGCGGGTAAAACTGCCGACTGTAGTTAATGCTTGGAGAGGAAAGTCCGGACACCGTAGGGCAGGATGCCGCACGAGCTTCACGGCAAGTGCGGGCAGCGCGTTTTAAGGCGCGTTGACGGAAAGTGTCACAGAAAACAAACCGCCGCGCGGGCAACCGCGAGGTCAGGGTGAAAAGGTGGGGTAAGAGCCCACCGCGTCGTCAGCAATGACGGCGGCACGACAAACCCCTTCCGGTGCAAGGCAAAATAGGTGGCTGGGCTGCTCGTCCTATAGCCACGGGTATGCTGCAGCGGACTTCGGTCCGCAGTGGGCGCAAGCCCGCTAGAGAAATGGCGAACACCGGCCGCAAGGCCGCGCACATAATCCGGCTTACAGGCT
>JACEUQ010000002.1:0-125000 GCA_024998815.1 Opitutus sp. | reverse complement strand
GGCGGCGTAGGCCGGGAATCAGTTTTAGGATTTCGTCGGATTGGCCGCTATTGCTGAGGAGGAAAACCAGGTCGTTTTCCTGGCACATGCCGAGGTCGCCATGCAAGGCTTGGGTTGCATCGAGGAAACTGGTGGAAATGCCCGTGCTGTTGAGCGTGCCTACCAGTTTGTTGGCAATATGGGCGGACTTTCCTACACCGGTGAAAATGAGTTTGTGGCCGCCCTCGATGGCGGTTTGCACGGCACGAACGACCTCGACAAATTTATCGTCCAGGCCGCGTGCAGTCGCCGTAAGGGCGGCCTGTTCGATTTTGATGCAGTCGCGCGCGCGGCTGAGGACGGTTTTGGTGTCGAGTGCCATTTAGAGTTTGAGTCGACTGACGGACTAGGAAACTTAGAAGGAACGTTTTTTCGTTCAATCCCTTTTACCGCCTCCAATGAGGTTTCGCTTTTTTTCGCTTTGTTTGTGTGCGCTGGCTGCACTGCTGTTTTCGGCGGGATGCGGGCGATATGATGCGTCTCCGTTTACCGCTGAAATCGACGAGCCCAACTATCGCAGAGGCAAGGATCTGCTGCGCCAGGGGCGCAATCAGGAGGCACTTGCGTCCTTCCTAAAGGTGGTCGATATGCGCGGCGACGAAGCTCCTGAGTCGCACCTGGAGATCGGCATCCTCTACCAGCAGCACATCAAGGATCCGATCGCGGCAATCTACCACTATCGCAGGTTCCGTGAATTGAAGCGCAACTCGCCCCAGTCCGACTTGGTGCGCCAGCGCATCGACGCGGCAACGCGTGAGTTTGCCCGCACTTTGCCTGCCCAGCCGTTGGATAACCAGATGGAGAAAATCGACCTGCTCGACCGGGTTGATCAACTTCAGCGCGAAAACCTTCAGCTCAAGGATCAGCTCCTTGGGGTGCGTACTCAGGCGGTTAATACATCACGCTCCGCCCTTTCGCCGCTTACCTCGTCCGTCTCGGCCCCACCGTTGGGCTCTGTCGCTGAGCCCAACGATGCACTCGCCCCGTTGGCGATCAACCCAGCCGAATCGCCTATCAGCGCCGAAGCGCCTGCAGCCGAACCCGTGGTCGTGGCGGTTGCCCCGAAGCCGGTTGCGGTCACGGTGGCGCCGACGGTGTCGTTGAGGGCGTCTCGTCCCGCAGTACCTGCGCCCGCCCCGGCCGTCCCCGTCAGCGGTAGGCGTTATGTGGTTCAGAAAGGGGACTCGCTTTACTCGATCGCCAAGCGCTTCTACGGCAGCGCCAACAACGCGCGTGTTCAGTCCATCCTGCAGGCCAATCGAAGCGTCTTGCCCAATGCCGCTGCGCTGCATCCCGGGCTAACCTTGGTTATTCCTTAATTGGGCAGGGCAGGGGGGGGCAGACGGCGGAGCAGGCTGGATTAGCCGAATGATTCTGTAGTCGATAATACGATACGACTGAGCTGAGTGTGGTGATCTCCCTTTAGCGTTTCCTTGTACCGGTGGTGGTTTCGGCGTGCCCCCTACGGGCGCAAGCGGCAGTTATTGGGTACCTAATCAGCCCATGGTAAAGCCCGAGCAGGGTGAGCATGCCGGCGAGGGCGTAGAACAGCCCTTCGCCGGTGGTGGGTACGGCGGGACGGTAAATTTCCCACGTTGCTCGCGCGATCCCCGTGTCGATGTACCTGAAGAAAATAAACGGTTTTGCCCAAAGTGAGGCGTGTCTGAGGGCGGCATCTGCAGCGGCCAGTTCGTCAACGCGTAAGACGGCGTTGCGCATGACGCCCCCGAGTTGGGCAACGGTGGCATCGGGGTTAGTGGCAGTCCGTTCGATGAACTGCGTCAGGCTGAGTTTGGCGTGGCTTGCGATAGCGACAAATTCAGCGAGTTGGCGCCTAGCCTCGTCCAGATGACCGCCCAAGCGCTGCCTATATTGTTGAATAAATTCCGGGAGTTGAGCGAAAGCGACGGCGCCGACGACACACAGAGCTCGGTCGAACAGGGTTTCGACGGTGCGGAAAATAGGGCGGAATGGAGCAGTCCAACTCATGATTCGGTAAAATCGGGATTTGCCTGTTCAAGGGCAAGGGGCGATCGAAGAAGTGTACTGTGATATTTCAGTTTTGGAGCACTCAGGAAGGTATCCGAATTTTAATTGTCTGTTTCGTGCCATTAAAGTCTGTCAAACCCAGGGCCGTCCTGCAGGTCATGTTTAGTGACTCAGGTTGGCCCCCTCTTTAGCCTAATAACTTGCTGGTTTAAGGCTCATTATTAACTGAGGTTAATAAAGCTACGGTTTTGCCTTGGTTTAAAGTAACTGCTGCGGGTGTAGCTTGATATAGTCGGCTACATAGTCGGCAAAAGCACGCTTCAGGCGAATGGTAATGGTGTCTGTACCGATACTAAAGGAGGTGGAGTCGATGGCTCTTACGGGAATCAGGTCCTTTGTAGTCGCGGTCAAAAAACACTCGGACATGCTGGGTAAATCTTCAGGGCGCACAGCTTCCTCGTAAACCTGGACACCTGCTTTTGGTGCAACCCGATCGATCAAAATACGCCGTGTAATCCCAGCTAGAATTCCAGCCTCGAGCGGCGGCAATACCACTGCACCCTCGCGGACAAATCCAATATTACTCACCGCTGCCTCAGTGATCTCACCGGCTAAATTGGTGATCACCACTTCGTCTGCTCCGCGTGACTTGGCTTCACGCAGACAAAGCAGGTTGTTTAGGTAATTACCCGTCTTCCACGCCGGGTTAAGCGTATCGGGGTGGTTTCGCTTCAAGCCTCGCGCCAACGAAAGTAGCAATCCGGTGGACTCTTGGGCGGCCGACAATAAGGGGCAAGGCTGCACCAAGAGTACGAAGTCGGGTTTATCGGCCAGTGCAACGTCCAGCCCGATGGCCCCGCAGCCACGTGTCACTTGAAGTCGAATATAGAGCTCTGCCAAACTGCCTGTTCGCTCACGCCAAGCGGCGGTGGTTTTTTGGATTTCCTTAAGCATCTGCGACTGAGTCCAGGGTAAATCCATGTACAGCGCGGCGGCGGAGCTTTCCAGTCGCTGCCAATGTTCATTCCAAGCGAATATCACGTCATTATAAGTGCGCCAGACTTCATAAATAGCGTCACCATAAAGGAAACCGCGATTCAGTGGCGATAGGGACGGTTCGTCTGCGGGGTGGAGGCGGCCGTTGGTATTGGCCTGTATAAAATTGACGGGCATCTTCATGTAATCCGTAAAGACACACTCACGACGGCTGTGGGCGCAAGCGGTAAAAAAAAGCCCCCGTGGCGTGAACCACGGGGGCAATCCAGCGAAACGTTTACGCTTTTAAGCAGCTTAGGAAGCGGCAGGGGCTTCAACTACAGCAGCGGGGGCTGCGGCAGTGCGGCTCTTTACCAGGCCGGCTTCTTTTTTGATATTCTGGACGCTCGGCAGGGAGATGCCGAATGCCTTGGCGATTTCAGCGCCGGACTTATCGGCCTTTACGGCCTCGATCACCTGGGCCTTGAGCTCAGGAGTGATCTTCGTGCGACCGCGCTTTTCGGCTTTAGGTGCCTTGGCTGCTTTGGGGGCCTTGGAAGCCTTGCCGGCCTTGGCTGCTTTACCTTTCTTGCCCTTGGATGCTTTTCCAGCGGCAGCAGTCAGCGCTTTAATGAATTCATTAAGGCTGGTGAAACCGTAGTCGCTAGGGAGTTTAGCAAGAGCGGTGGTGCGATCAGCTACAAGCTTGGCTTCAGCTTGTGCGATTTTAGATTTAGCTTTTTCGAGTTCGGCAATTTGATCAATAAATGACATATCGAAAAGAAATAAGTGCTGTTCATATGAACAGCGCAAGTCTTTATTATAATAAAGATAATATTTTATTCAGTTCGCGGCTGATGAATAGTTGATTTAGGCAAATCATTGCACATAAAGTGGGTTTGAGCTGAGCATGCTTTTATATCCCCATTGTAAGTGGTTGGTGCTGCCTGAGGGAGGCATTACCGCCGCACGTCTAGGTTGAGTTTTAGTGACCCACGATTGCGCGCATCATATGGCGGCATCTTGCGTATGAGCGCTTTGTGTTTTGCGGTGATCGCAGGCTAAGGCCAATTCATTGTTTGCTGTAGTGTTGCGCTGTAAAGCGTTGCCCTTACGTTTCGTTGTTGTCGAACTTGCCAGGGATTTAACTTGTAGGCGCTGATCAGTATTGGGATGAGTAGGGTTGTTAAGTTACCCTCGTATAGGCCGTTCTGTTTGTCAGCTAACCATTATCTGACGTTACATGGCGGCGGTTGTGACCCGGTGGAGCGTCTGGTATTGCTATGAATTCAATTTTAATGGGCGTCACCGTTGAGCGTTAGCGCAGGGTGTTTTCGAAAGGGCGGCCGCTCCTGTAAAAGTCGATTTAGTTAGGTGTATCTTGAACGCGAATGAGTGTTAACCATAGGCAATGCGCTTCCTTTAGAACCACTAACGGGTTGTCGATAGCCACAGCATAACATTAAGGGGGGGGGGCACCGATTTTCACGTAGCCGTTGGATAAATTGCCTCAATAAAAGCCCCCTATTGGGTGGATGATTTTGGCTGGTATGCGCTATAAAGCCGATGGGGGATGTGGTCACGGATATGCCCAACAAGAATTCCGTGCCAATCTGCGCAACTGTCCGCGGGTCCGTTGACGGCGGTTTTCTTTTAGTCAACGTGGCCTTATGAACGACTTCGTTTCTGGCCAGGCGGTCAAGGATGCCCAACATACGCTGGACCGCCTACGCACTTCGATGCGCCTCACTATTAAGGGTAAAGACGAGGTGATTGACCAAGTTTTGATCTGTCTCGCAGCCGCTGGCCATCCGCTGATCGAGGATCTGCCCGGCGTGGGTAAAACCACCTTGGCTTATTCGCTCGCCCGCTCGATGGATTGCGCGTTTTCCCGCATCCAATTCACCAGCGACCTGCTGCCTTCGGATGTAACCGGCGTGTCCATTTACGACGAATTGGAGCGCCGCTTTGTTTTCAAAAAAGGCCCGGTTTTCGCCAACGTCGTTCTCGCCGATGAGATCAATCGCGCGACGCCTAAAACTCAGTCCGCGCTGCTCGAGGTCATGGACCGCGCCATGGTCACGATCGACGGCGAACCTCACGACGTGGGCGCGCCCTTTATGGTTTTCGCCACTCAAAATCCGGTGGATTACGAGGGCACCTTCCCACTCCCTGAGAGCCAGATGGATCGCTTTCTGATGCGGCTGCACATGGGTTACCCAAAGGTGGCCGACGAACTCGACATCCTTCGCGCGGCCCGCAGCGCTTATGATGGTATCGCCCTCAACGCGGTCGCCACCGCGGCTCAAGTTCTGCAACTGCAGGCGGTCTGCCAGCAGGTGTTTATCGAGGATTCGGTGCTCAGTTACATCCTGCAGATCATCGGTGCGACGCGCACGGAGGCTGAATTCAAGGCAGGCATTTCGGTGCGCGGAAGTTTGGCCCTCAAACACGCCGCTCAGGGACGGGCGCTGTTGCGCGGCCGCGATTTCGTGATGCCTGAGGACGTCGAGGAGTTGGTCGTGCCTGTCTTGGCGCATCGGCTTTCGTTGCTGCGCCAAAGCTCCGACCCCATGGAGGAACGGCGCGCCATCACAGCGGCCCTGCGCCGGATCGTGGGTAATATCACCGCTCCGGTCTGACCCATCTCGTCGGCTTTTCATCCGCGCCTTTCGCGCCCGCTTCGCCTTTCGCCACACCCCGCGCCAAACCTGAGCCATGCCGTTGTCCGCAGGTAACTTCGCCCCCTTGCGTCCGCCTTCAGCGGCCGCGCCTGGACCCGCGACGGCCGGCTTCACCGATTGGCAAACGACGGGACGGAAAAAACGCGGGATTAAGCGCAATCGCTGGCGTGCCATCTTGTGGTCGCTGGTTTACCCAAAACGCGGAGACAGGCTCATGCTGACTGTCCCTGGTTCTGTGGTGGTCGCAGTCGCGCTGAGTATTGGCGTAGCGGCTTACAACACGTCCAACAACATCCTGTTTATCGCGATTTCGTTGCTGCTGGCCTGCTTGGTTTTCAGCGGAATTCTTTCCTGGTTAAATCTCCGCAACCTCACCTGGCGCTTGTCCGTTCAGGCTCCGCTGCGGGCGGGCAAAGACCACCCTGCCGCCATCGAGTTGCACAACGGCAAGCGGCTGTTGCCCTGCTACGGCGTGTGGTTCGATGTCGCGACGCAGGGCGAAAAAACACCCCTCCGGCTTGCCTTGCGCGAACGCCTGGATCCGCAGGTCACGACCGCCTTGGAGTGGACGCTGCGTCCGGAAACCCGCGGGCGTCTTCGCGTGGAGGTTAACCGCGCGGTTTCGCTGTTCCCCTTTGGCTTCCTTAAAAAAATCCTGAGCAGCCAACTCAGGCGCGAGGTGCTGGTGTGGCCGGCACCGGTGGCCTACCAGCGCTTTCCGGCGACGGCGTGGAGCCAGCCGGGGCAGGTCGAGCGGTCGTTACGGGCGGGCATGGGCGGCGATTTGCTCGCACTGCGCGGTTACGTGCACGGCGATTCGCAGCGCCAAATTCACTGGAAGGCGAGTGCCCGGCTGGGCCGCCTCATGGTGCGCCAGTACGCTGCGGAAACCCAGACCGGCTACGTCCTGTGGGTTCGCACGGCTGTCGAGGATTGGCCGCGGCCCGATCAGTTCGAACTCATGTGCAGTCTCGCGGCCACGCTCGCTGAGGATTTTTTCCGCGCCGGACGCCTTGTCGCCGTCGTCTTGGATGGCGAGCCGCTCTTGCCCATTCGTCGTCGGCACGATCTCGACCGCTTTCTCGACCGCCTTGCTTTGGTTAAACCCAGCTCCGCCATGGTGAGTCACCACCCGGCGTCGACCTCGGCTCGGCGCACCAATCTCATGACGCTTGCCCCCGATGGTTCAAGGGGCGTGGCGGCTTACCTCGATGGAACAAAAGCGGCCACAGCTTAACCTTAGCGAGCTCCACCAGCTTAAATGGCTGCTGGGTGGAGCCCTGGCTATGCTCGCCGCGTGGAGCGTTCTCTACGTCGAGGTGGAGGCGTGGTTGTGGCTGGGGTTAATCACCGCCGGCGTGCCGGTGGTGCTGCGCTGGCCGTTGCTCACCCTGCGCATCCCGCGTTGGGTGCACCGGCTGGCTTTTCCGCTTTTTGTAGCGCTGGCCGCAACCGACTACTACATCGGCAAAGAGGTGATGCCCGCACTCATCCGGCTGTCACTGATGCTGCTGTTTTACCGCGCCGTGACAACGCGCCGCCGCCGCGACGACTTGCAGCTGATCGTACTCGGCTTGTTCCTGGTGGTGATGTCGGGCGTGCTCTCGGTGTCGCTCGCCTTTGCGTTTCAAATCGTGGCCTTCACCGGCTGTACGCTGGTGCTGCTGCTGGTGATGAACCTGATCGACGCCGCCGAGTCCGGCCACCCCGTCGTGGTTTATTCCCTACAAACGCCGCCGGTCTGGATGCAGCTGGAGTGGCTGCGGCTGGCGCGACGCCTGCGCGAGGCGACCGACTGGCGGCTGGCGACGCTCGGGGTGGGGTTGTTTGGAGGCGTCGTCGGGCTTTCGGCGCTGCTGTTTTTTGCCCTGCCGCGCTTCGAATTCAGCAACAACCTTTTCCTCGATAACCTGATCACCCAAAAATCGAAAACCGGGTTCAGTGAAAACGTCAGCTTTGGCGACGTGACCGACATCCAGCAGGACACCAGCGTTGCCTTGAGCGTGGACGTTTCAGATCCATCCCAAATCCCGGCCCAACTCTATTGGCGCATGCTGGTGCTCGATGAGTACGCGAAGGGAACATTTAGCACCTCGGAGCAGCTCAAGCGCCAGCTCCTCGACCAGCGCCAACCTGCGCAGATTATCAGCGGCGGCGCCCGGCCGAGCACCTCCGACTCCGTGTGGACTTTTTATTTGGAGGGTGGCACGTCGCATTACTTGCCCCTGCTCGGTGATTTCAGTCGGCTGCAGTTCAACGACGGGCCGCAGACTTACGCGATTCATGACACGCTGCGGCTGCTGCGCCTGGGCAAAACGCCCGCCAAGATGTTCGCCTACCGCGTCGAGGGAATACGCCCCGCTTCGGAGTTGGGCTCGCCCGAGGTTTCGCCGCCCCGCGATGTGGCGGGTAAGGCTAGCAAAGCTGGAAGCGATTCGGCAGGCGGCGAACGGGAGTTGTTAACCCGTCCGTCGTTCCTAGAGATCAAATTGGATTCGGCTGACCGCGCACGTCTGGACGCCTGGGCGGGTGCGCTCAATGCGCCGAGCGATGACGCGGCGGCCTTTGCCCGGCTCGCCACCCAGTGGCTGGCGCAGACGCACCGTTACTCGATGCGCATGACGCTGGCTGCGGGGACAGGCGATCCCCTGGTGCGCTGGATGAATTCGGATGCACCCGGGCACTGCGAGCTGTTTGCGGGCGCGTTTACGCTGCTGGCGCGCTCGGCGGGTTACCCGACGCGGATGGTCACCGGATTCCGTGGCGGCAGCTGGAACACCACCAGCCGCAATCTCACCATTCGCAATTCCGACGCGCATGCGTGGTGCGAGCTCTTCGACGCCAAAAAACAAACCTGGATGCGCGTCGACCCCACGCCAGGTGCGCCCGAAGTGGCGCCGGACGCCAGGCTGGAAAACGCTGCTGCGCTCCTGGCCCGCATCAGCGACCGGAGTTGGTCGGCGAAACTCGATGGCCTGCGCGTGTTCTGGTACCGGCGCATCGTGGACTTCGACCAGAAGGCCCAAGCCGAGTTGGCGCGGAGTGCCAAAGTGGCGATCGAAAACCGTGCTCAGCAGCTCAAGCAGTCGATCCGCCGCCTGCTCAAAGAGGCCGGCGAATGGCTGCAGCGGCCTTGGGATCTGCGGCGGTTGCTGGTAATCGTGGCCGTGGTGGTCGGTGGTGCCGGAGTCGCGCTGGGTTGGACCTATTGGCTGCGTGACCGGTGGCGGCGTTGGCGCAACGGCCTGACGCACACGGGGCTCGACCCGGTACGGCGGGAGGCGGGGCATTGGTTGCGCCGTCTCAAGGCGACGCAACCGCAGGGAGCCGGCACCGTTGAGGGGTTAACATTACAGGCCGAGCTGGAGCGCCTGCGTTACGGGCCCAAGACCGGTTGGCCCGATGCACGAGCGACCTTTGGTCGGGCCCGGCGCGCGTGCCGTTAAGGCGCCTCGGTTTAAAGCCAAAGCGCCACGGAGGGGACTTTGGTTTAAACCGTCACCTCGGCAGAGGTTTTTACTTTAACGTCGAGTACCCGTGAATCCGTGCGAGCCGCCACCACCACACGCGCGCCGATCCAGGCTTTGCCCGCAGGGAGCAGTTCGCGGCCGTAGAGCTCATTGAGGATAATCCGCGCCATCATGTACCAGGCGCCCAGCGCGCAGGCGATGAGCACGTAGGCAGCCACCTTATTCAGAATGGGGAAACCGAAGTGGCCCACGTCGAGCAGGACAAACCCGGCCAAGAGTAACGTAAAGGTGGTCGCCATGGCTCCGTGGATACGCAGCGCGCCCACCCACAAAATCGCGGTGAACAGGGTCCACGCCACCAAGAACCAGCCCACGTCGGTGGTCGAGGCTTTGAGAAAGCCGAACTGGCCGGCGATGAGCATCGCGCAGAGCGAAATCCAGAACGCACCGTAACTGGTGAAGGCGCAGTAGCCGAAATTGTTGCCCGTCTTCATTTCCTGCAGGCCGGCGATGAGCTGCGCCAAACCGCCGAAAAACAGGCCGAGCCAGATCACCGGCCCGAGGCCGACCAACTCCAGGGTGTGGAGCTGAAGGATCAGCGTGGTCAGGCCGAAGCCAGCCAGGCCGACAACGGCGGGATTACACAACTTGGGAGCGGACGAGTGTGAGGAGGACATGGTTGTAAGGAAGGGGCATCGACCTCAACGGCTGGCCCCAAGGCCTGTCCAGCCCGCGCAACCCACCCACCGCGCAATGATCGATCGCTAATCCACTCGATTAGAACCCGTCCACGCCCGGCCTCCCCCGAAAAACCGCCGCATTCACGCTCCGGCCGCTGTTCAAGCTCGCCGCGTGGGGGAAAATCCCCCTCCTTTTCGCTTCATGTCACCTGCGTATTTCCGCCGCTTTGCGGCCGTCCTCGCCACCCTCAGTTTCGCCTTCGCGCCGTTTGTCTCTGCGGCCCCCGCCAAAACCGGCCAATGGAAAGGCTACATCGGCATCGACGCGATGACCGGCCAAACCCTGGTGCAGGAGAACGCCGACGTCGTTACCCCGCCCGCCAGCATGACCAAGCTCATGACCTACGCCGTGCTCCACGATAAACTCCAGAGCGGCGCCCTCACCCTCGGTACCCAGATTCAGGTGACGGCGGCGGATTCCAAAATCGGCGGCACCCAGGTGTACCTCGATCCGTCCGAGTCGTTCACGGTCGAAGAGATGGTTTATGCGATGATGATTCAGTCGGCCAACGACTGCTCCTATGCCCTCGCTCGCACCGCGGCTGGTTCCGTGGAGGCCTTTGTTGAACTCATGAACGCCAAGGCCAAGGAGCTCGGCATGACCCGCACCACCTTCCGTTCGCCCCACGGCCTGCCGCCTTCCAGCCGCAAGATAATGGAAGGCGACCTGACCACCCCGCGTGACTTCGCGATTCTCTGCCGCCACCTCGTTCTTAAGACGGACGTCCTTAAGTACACCTCGGCCAAAACGCGTGATTTCGGTCCGCTGCGTGCCAAGGGCCCCCAGCACATGATCAACCACAACAAGCTCATGGGGAAGGTGGACGGCGTGGACGGGCTCAAGACCGGCTACACCGCCAGCGCCGGTTATTGCCTGAGTGCCACCGCGCTGCGCAACAACCGCCGCGTGATCGTGGTCATCATGGGATCTTTCGGCCCCGAGGGAAAAATCGACCTCGGTGCCAGTCGTGACCGCAAAGCCATCGAACTGATCTCCAGCAGCTTTGCGGCCTTGCCCGCCGGTTCTCCGGCGTTTGTCGGTGCGCCGTGGGCTGCCCCCGTCTCGCCCGTCAGCGCGAGCGCTGCTGAGGGAACCCCGGGTGCGCCGGCCTCCGCCGATGAGCCGATGGTGAAATTCAACTTCGGCCCGAAGAAAAAGTAAGTCCGTTGGGCGTAACTCCGTTGCGCCCCGGCAGCCTCCGAGGCCAGGCCTCGCGCAAATCGGCTCCGAAAAGTAGCGCAGACTTCCAGTCTGCTTAGGCGCGTTCCCAGTCGCCCGGAGCAGACTGGAAGTCTGCGCTACTTTTTCCGTCCCCTTTTCTCCGACGCGGCCTCAACGGTCGGCGATCGCCTCAAGAATGCGCTCCGAGGTGCGCATGCCCTTGGCCATGACATCGAGGTTAAAACTCTCGTTGGGCGCGTGCAGGTTATCCTCCGGCAGGAACAACCCGATCATCACTGAATCCAGTCCGGTCATACGCTTGATGTCGGCGATGATCGGCACGCTGCCGCCCTCGCGCAGGTACAGCGGCGGTTTGCCGAAAACGTCGGCGATGGCCCTGTCGGCGGCGCGGAAGGCGTCGGCCAGCACGGGCGATTGGCCGGCCGGGGTGTTGGAGCGATCCGGCGGAACGACGACGTAGGGCATGCCCTGGTGTTGGTCGACGATCTCAAAGGTCACGTCGCTGGGCATGCGCTCGCGAATGGTTTTATACAGCAGGTCGCGGATCACCGCGGGATTCTGGTTGGCCACCAGTCGGCAGCTGATTTTCACGAAGGCCTTGCTAGGGATAACCGTTTTGGTGCCTTCGCCCTGATAACCGCCGCCGATTCCGTTAAATTCCAGCGTGGGCAGCACGCGGGTTGCCTCAAAGGGGGTTGCGCCCTTGGCCGTGTAAAACGCCGGAATCCCCAAAAACTTCCGGTACGCCTCGGAGTCGCCGCCGAGCTTTTTAATCTGCTCCTTTTCCCACGGCTCCACGGGCATGACGTCGTCGTAAAACCCCTCGATGTTCACACTGCCGTCCGGGTTGTGCAGCGAGGCGCACAGTTCGGCGACCGCCTGGATCGGGTTGCGCAACACTCCGCCGTGCAGCCCTGAGTGCAAATCGCCCTTCGGCCCGGTCACGACCACGTCGCACAACACCAGCCCGCGCAGTCCGCAGGTGATCACCACCTGGTCCTCGCTCGGCAGCAGCGTATCCGAAAGATAAACCAGATCCGCCTGCTTGAGGCGCTCGCCGTAGACTTCGAGAAACTTGGGGAAACTCGGGCTGCCCATCTCCTCCTCGCCCTCGATCATGAAGGTGATGCGCAGCGGCAAGTCGGGGCGGCGCTCCAGCAACCGCCCCACTGCGGCGATGTGGACCATCAGTGGGCCCTTGTTGTCCGCTGCACCGCGGCCGTAGAGGCGGTTGCCGCGGATTTCCGGCTCAAAGGCGGCCGATTGCCATAGGTGCAGCGGATCGGCCGGCTGCACGTCGTAATGGCCATAGATGATGACATGCGGCCAGTCCAGATTGGTGCCACGCGTGGCCAGGATGATCGGGTGCAAAGCGGTTTTCACCACCTCGACCTCGAAGCCGATGGAGGCGAGCAGGCCGGTGGCGAAATCGAGCGCCCCTTGCATGCCGGCCTTAAACGCCGGATCGGCGGAAACACTGGGGTGGCGGATGAATTCCTTCAGCTTTTCAACAGGGTCAAACATGCCGCGAACGTGAACACTGGCCCGAACGTGGGCCAGACTTGTTTTCGCCAAAAAACGCCGGCTTCCCGGGGCTACTTACCCTTCATAAACGAATTCATTTCCGCCTGCTCGGAGGCCTGGTTGGCCGCCTGAAACCGCGCCTTGCTCTGCTGGTAAAGCGGCACGTATTGGGGCGCGAGCGCTTGGAGGTTGGCAATGCGGGTCGAATCCGAGGGATGCGTCGACAAAAACTCGGGCGGTTTGGCGCCGCCCTGCGCCGCCATCTTGCGCCAGAAGGTCGCCCCCGCGCGCGGATCGTAGCCGGCACCCGCGGCGAAGCGCAGGCCCACGCTATCGGCTTCGTTCTCATGCAGCCGGGAATAGGGCAGCATATAACCGACTGTGGCGCCCAAACCGTAGGCGGCCAGCGCGAGGTTACGTTTGGCCGGGTCAACGTGTTGAGTTTCCATCGCGACGGCGGCGGCCAGGCCTACGCCGATGAAGGCATAGTTCTGCGAGGTGCGCTCAGCGCCGTGGCGCGAGGTCACGTGGGCGATTTCGTGGCCCATGACGATGGCGATCTCGTCGTCGCTGGCGGACAGTTTAATGAGACCGGTGTAAACGCCCACCTTGCCCCCGGGCAGCGCGAAGGCGTTCACCGCGGGCGAATCAAACACCACGAACTCCCACTGCGCGTTGGGGATTTCGCGACCAACGGAACCGGCGATACGCTTGCCGATGGTTTGAATCCGGGCGTTGAGAACCGGGTCCGTGGAGATTTTCTCCGACTTCTTAATCTGGGCGAAGGCGGAGAGTCCCATCTTCGCCTCATCGCTGGGCGAAACCAGCATGAGCTGGGAGCGCCCGGTCTCTTTGACCGTGGTGCAACCCGTCAAAAGCCCCAACGCAGCCACCGCAGCGAACGCATATCCCATTAACCGAGCTGTTTTCATCGTGGGCGAAAAATGAGCCGAGGACGGACGCGATCGCAATCCCGCACTCAGCACCGACCGGTTTTTGGGCCAACGCACGGAGCGGCGTTATCGGCGTTTTTATGCCAAGGCCCTGAGGTTTTATTTTGGGATAACCACGGGTTGGCCGGCGGCTTTCCAGGCCGAGAAACCGCCGGCGTTGGCGGTCTTGAACTTCTCGCCGGCGAGCAGACGGACGGCGATGCCGGAGCGGTTACCCGAACGGCAATACAGGATCAGCTCTTTGTCGGCGTTGGCCGCCAGCACCGGTTTCCACTGAAGGCGGTCGCCCTGCAGGTCGCTGAGCGGTAGCAGAAGCGCGCCTTTGACCACGCCGTCGCGCCACTCGGCCGGTTCGCGCACATCGATCAACACCGCGGTGCCGGCGGCGACCCGGCGGGCGGCCTCCTCGGGCGTAAGGATCGGCCCAACCAGAGCACGCTGGACGAAGAAGAACACAACGATGACGAGGGCGATGAGTAGGAATGTTTTCATGGGAATGGCGCTATGCTAATTGGCTTTTAAGTTGAGACTTACGTGCATCCTTGGGCGCACGCTCAAGGATGCACGATTCGTAATCCCCGCTCCGCGTGGCCTTGCGCGTGAGCGCAGGGGTGTGCTGTTCGAATGTGTCCACACGCTAGGAATCGATTTTGCGATGCCCATCGTGAACGCGAATGGGTGTTAACTTGAACGGGGTGAGTACCGGGAGTGGCGGATGAAGCAGGGGCGTGGTGATTACTTTTTGGGCGTCTCGCAGGGTTTTTCGCCCGAGCTGGAGCACGAGCAAGAGCAGGAGCCGGTTTTGATTCCGAAGGGAATGTAGGCGGGACAAATCCGCACCACGGCGGTCAGGATTGGAATCAGGCCGACGAGGCCCCACCAGGATTGGAGCACGAGGCCGACGCCCAGTAGCGCGAAGCCGATAACGAGGCGAATAATGCGATCAACAGAACCAATGTTGGTTTTCATGGGAGGAAAGGGAGGGCGGTGTGAGTGTGGGAGGAGACAAGGACGGAAGGAGTTGGCTAGTAGGCAGTAAAATTGGAGTTTTCGGATCTGACGTCCCTGTAAAATCAACCGAATACTTCGATCCTTTTAGCCGCGAAAGAACGCAGAGAACGCATAGCAATACAGGTCCTATTCTTTGCGTTCCTTGCGTTCTTTTGCGGCTAAACTGCGTTGGTTAGCCATGTAGTAGAGCACAGGGACCGCCATCCGGCTGATGAGTAACGAGGCGATTTCGCCAAACATCAGGCTGATCGCCAGGCCTTGAAAAATCGGGTCGGCCAAAATCACGCTCGCCCCGACGATTACCGCCAGCGCCGTGAGCAGCATCGGCCGGAAGCGCACCGCGCCGGCTTCGACCACCGCCTCGCGCAGCGGCAGTCCGTGCGAGCGGCGCAGTTCGATGAAATCCACCAGAATGATGGAGTTTCGCACCACGATCCCGGCGCCGGCCATGAATCCGATCATCGAGGTGGCGGTGAAAAACGCCCCCAGAGCCCAGTGCGCGGGCAGGATGCCGATCAGCGAAAACGGAATCGCCGCCATCACCACCAGCGGCGTCACGTAGCTCTTGAACCAGCCGACCATTAGCATGGCGATGAGTACCAGCACCACGGCGAAGGCCAACCCGAGGTCGCGAAACACCTCCAACGTGATGTGCCACTCGCCGTCCCATTTCAGCGCCGGCCCAAGGTCGTCGGTGGGGACGTTGAGGTGGTAAATGGGCAAATCCGCCTCGCTGCCGCCGAAGCGGCGGGCGTCGAGTTTCATTAACTCAAAATGCAGCGGGATCAGGGCGTAGGCGGGGCTTTCCACCGCGCCGGCCACGTCGGCGGTGACGTAGGTGACGGGTTTGAGGTTTTTGCGGTAAAGCGAGCGCGGGCCGGTCTCGGTTTTCAGGGTAACGAGTTCGGACAACGCGATGGCCGGGGCGGTCTGCCGCGAGCTCGAGCGCACACCGAGGGCCAGCAGCGCGCTCGGATCGGCGCGGTCGGCCGGGGCGATTTCCAGGATGACCGGCACGTCTTCGCGTTCGGCGGGCAGGTGGAGCAAGTCGATCGTCTGTCCCTGCGCGCCGAACGCGACGGTCCTAGCGATATCGGCTTCCGTGATGCCGTGGAAGGCGGCCTTTTCTTGGTCAACGACGAAGCGGGTTTTCGGCTGGTCGGCCTCCACATACCAGTCGATGTCCACCACGCCCTTGGTTTTCTCCAACAAGCCACGCACCTCGCGGGCGAGGGCGAGGCGCTGGGTTTCGTCGGGGCCGTAGATTTCAGCGACGAGAGACTGGAGCACGGGCGGGCCGGGCGGCACCTCGGCGACGGCCACGGCGGCACCGTAACGCGCCGCGATGGGCGCGACCAGAGCGCGGGTGCGTTTGGCGATGGCGTGGCTCTGGTCGGCGCGGTCGCCCTTGGGCACCAGGTTGACCTGGATGTCGGCGACGTTGGCGCCGCGCCGCATGAAGTAGTGGCGGACCAGACCGTTGAAGTTAAACGGTGAGGCGGTGCCGGCGTAGATTTGGTAATCGCGCACCTCGGGCTGGGTGCGGACGGCCGCGGCCATTTCCAGGGCAATGCGGGTGGTCTGTTCGAGGGTGGTGCCCTCGGGTGTGTTGAGGATGATTTGGAACTCCGACTTGTTGTCGAAGGGGAGCATTTTAATGGTGACGGCACCGGTGAGCACGAAGGCGACGGAGCCGAGCAGGAGGGCGACGATGCCGCCGAGGAAGGCCCAACGCCATTTGGCGTGGGCGAGGAGCGGCTCCATGATCCGGTGGTAAAGTCGGGTAAACCAGTCCGACGGCGCGTGGTCGGGATCGTGGGGCGCAAGGCTCGCCGGCTGCGCCCCCGCGCCAGCACTCGCGCATGCCCCTGTGCCGACCCTGGCCCCGGCGATGGTACCGGAATCAAAAGTGTCACCTATTAGGTGACACTTCACCGGTTGGGGTAGGGCCGTTTGCAAAGAAAGCGGGCGGTTTTTAGCGGAGTAAGCAGTGGCAGAAGTGTCACCTAATAGGTGACACTGTGCCTGCGCCGTCGGCGCTGCATCAGGGGGGGATGGCGAGGTGACGCAGGGGGATGGTGAGGCGGAAGTGTCACCTAATAGGTGACACGGCGAATTCGCCTGCGGGGATGCTTCAGGGGAGGGCGGCGAGGTGACGCAGGGGGATGGTGAGGCAGAAGTGTCACCTAATAGGTGACACTTTTTTTGGGGCTGCGTCCGGCGGCGCAGGACGCGGACTGCGGCCCAGGGCGTGATGGTGAAGGCGATCACCAGGGAAAAGAGCATCGCGGCGGTCGATCCGATCGGGATTGGACGCATGTAGGGGCCCATCAACCCGCCGACGAACGCCATCGGCAGAATTGCCGCAATCACCGCCCAGGTCGCCAAAATCGTGGGGTTGCCCACTTCGTCTACCGCTTCTAGGGCGACGCGGCCGAGGGTCTTTTTCTCCGCACCCGGCAGGCGTTGGTGACGGACGATGTTTTCCACCACCACGATCGCGTCATCGACCAAAATGCCGATCGAGAAGATCAGCGCGAAGAGCGTGATCCGGTTCAGCGTGCAGCCGTAGAGGTAAAACACCAGGAGGGTCAGCGCCAGCGTCGCTGGGATGGCTAACAACACGACCAGCGATTCGCGCCAGCCGAGAAAAAGCAGGATGAGCACGGCCACCCCAAAGACGGCGATGCCCATGTGCAGGAGTAGCTCGTTGCTCTTCTCGGCGGCGGTGTGGCCGTAGTCGCGGGTGATGGCGATTTCGACGTCGGCGGGCAGGAGCGTGCCGCGCAGTTTTTCGACCTGGGCCAGCACGCGCTCAACCACGGCGATGGCGTTGGCTCCGGGGCGCTTGGCCAGACTCAGGGTGACGGCCGCCTCGACGTCGCGGTCGCGCGAACCGAACAGCACGGTGTCGGTCGGCTCGGCGGCGGTGTCGCGGATAGTGGCCACGTCGCGCAGATAAACCGGTTTGCCCAAAAACACGCCCAGCACCACCGCGCCGGCGTCGGTCGCGTCGTGCAAAAAGGTGCCGGTTTCCAGCAAAACCTCGCGGTTAACAAAGGGACGCGAGCCGGCGGGCTGGATTCGGTTGGCCGCCTGCAGCGCGGGGGCGATTTCGGTGACGGTGAGTCCGCGCGCCGACAACGCGGCGGGGTCGAGTTCGATGCGCAGGGCGCGGCGCGCGCCGCCGATCAGGGTGGTCTCGGCGACCTCGGGCACGGCTTTGACGGCTTCCTCCACCTGCAACGCCAGACGGCGCAGGGTGAGGTGATCGTGGGTGCGGCTGTGCAGGGTCAGCGCGAGGATCGGCACGTCGTCGATGGTGCGCGGTTTGACGAGCGGGGCGGACACGCCGGTGGGGATGCGGTCGGCGTTGGTCTGGAGTTTCTGGTTGAGGCGCACCAGGGCGGCTTCGATGTCGGTGCCGACGACGAAACGCACCACGACCATCGCCTGGCCGGGCGAGGTGGTGCAGTAGAGGTATTCGACCCCGGGGATCTCCCAGAGGAGTTTTTCCAGCGGGCGGGTGACGCGGTTTTCCGTCTCGGTGGGCGTGGCGCCGGGCATGGCCACCAGCACGTCCACCATCGGGACTTTGATCTGCGGCTCCTCTTCGCGCGGGAGTTGGAGCACGGCAAACAGGCCGAGTAACATCGACGCGATGACGGCGATGGGGGTGAGTTTGGAACTCACCGCCAAGGCGGCCAGGCGTCCGGCTAAACCGAAACGCGGTTCCGGCGAGGACGCGGGCGAGGGCGTTGGCGCGGGCGAGGGAATGGGTGTTTCGCTCACGGCTGGGCCTCCACTGGCTGGCCGTCGCGCAACGAGGCGGGCGGGGCGAGAATGACGGTTTCGTTGGCCTCCAGACCGGCGCTGACGAGCAGTCGGCCGGTCGCGGCGGCACCGGCGGTTTTGATCAGCCGGAGTTGGGCGCGGCCCTCGGTGCGGACGAAGACGCGCTCCATTTGCCCAAACGGGCTGACCGCCTCGGCGGGCACCGTGAGGGCGGCGGCGGATTCACCGGCGGGCCAGAGCACGCGGACGAAGTCGCCCGAGCGGGCGGCGGGCTTTGCGTCGGGCGTGCTGGCGTTGGCCGAGTTGGCTGCGGCTGCTGAAGCTGCGGTTGCGGGCAGGGTGATTTTGGCGTGGCGGGTGCGGGTCAGCGGATCGGCGGCGGGTGAGATTTCCGTGAGCGTGCCGGTGGTTTCGCCGGTGGTGAACACCACGCGCAGCTCGGTGCCGAGGGGCGGGAGTGGGAGGGAGGCGGGCACGTCGACTTCGGCGCGCAGGTCGGTGGTGCCCTCGATTTCCAGCAGCGGGGTTCCGGGCAGGGCGAGGTCGCCGAGTTGGATGAGTTTGCGGGTGATCACGCCGGCAAAGGGCGCGGTCACGCGGGTGTAATTTTGCAGACTCTGGGCCTCGCGCACGGCGGCTTCGGCGCTGCGGCGGCGGTCGGCGAGGGTGAGCACGGTGTCGGCGGGCGAGACGCCCTGGTCGCGCAGGGTGGTTTCGCGGGCCTGTTCGCGCAGGATCGCATCGAGCCCGGACTGGGCCTGGGCGAGACGGGCGGTGATTTCGTCGGCGGACAACGTGACGAGGGTCTCCCCGGCGGCGACGGACTGGCCGACGGTGAAATCGGCGCGGGTGACCGTGCCCATGATCTTGGTGGCGAGGACGGCGTGATCGAGCGGACGGAGTGTGCCGGCGACCGGCTGGGTGCGGGGGAGGTTAACCGACTGCACTTGGGCCACGCGGACGGCGAGGGGCGCTCCGGCCTCGTCGGAGGTGTTGGCGGTGCGGGAGGAGGCCGAGCGATAGCAGCCGGAGAGGAGGGCACTGACAAGAGCGGCAAGGGCGAAGACAATCCGGCGGGTGGGGGCGTTCATGGTGGCTTTTATAGTGTGCCGATTAGTGTTCAAGTTGTGCTTATTTACCCTGGTTCATGGGGGCGTGGATGTCTTTGGGTAAACTCCTTGAGCTCACGCTCAAGGCCACTAGGTCGTGTGGTCTCGAAAAGTGTGGCCTTGAGCGTGAGTTTAAGGATGTCGTTAACCCCAGCTTGAACGCTAATTAGTGTTAAGCGCGTTTGGGCGATTGCAGAGAACCGCGGCGGTCCTCTGAGGCGGGTTTAACCAGACCCAGTTTGCGTGCGGCCCACTCCGGCGGGCAAAAGCCGGTGAAGGCCGACTGGATCAGGTTGAGCGCGATGAAGCAGGTGAACAGCAGCCACCAGGAACTCACGAAGTGCGCCAGGGCGACGCTGACCAGCACCATGACGCCGGCGAGAACACGGATAAAGGAGTCGGGCTTCATATTTGAGTGTTTACGCATATACGCATTTGCTTGAAATTAAGTCAAGAGGCCGTTTGGTTGCCGTCATGGCCAAGAAAAAGAGTCCCTTGAGTGACGAAGCGCTGGGGTTGGTGGCGCGGCGGTTTGCGGTGTTGGCCGAGCCGATGCGGCTGCGGTTGTTGCAGGCTTTGTTTGACGGGGAGAAGTCGGTGGGCGCGCTGGCGGAGGCGGCGGCGGGGACCCAGGCCAACGTGTCGCGGCATTTGCAGACGCTGGCCGAGGCGGGGTTGGTCAGCCGGCGCAAGGAAGGGTTGCAGGTGTTTTATGCGATCGCCGATCCGTCGATTTTCCAGCTTTGCGAATTGGTCTGCGGGAGTATCGACCAGCAGAACCAGGCGCGGGCTAAGGTGTTTAGGTGAGCGGTGGCGAAAGTCGCGAGTAGCGCGGCGGCTTCGGCGCGCTACTTGCGGTTTTTGGCCGGTGGGCATGGGATTATTTACTATTTCGCGATATGGGGAAATGAAAGCGGCCGCTGCGTTCGTCACTGCGGGCTGCGCTTAGACTGCGGGAACGGGTGGGGAGGGGCTCGGGATTAAGCATCGACAAGCCACGCGTCGCGCAAAACCTTGCCGCCACTGTATGGAATCGCTGCAACACCTCTTTGATCAAAACAAGCTATGGGCGGATAAGATTCGCGAAAGCGATCCGGAGTTTTTCGGCAAACTCGCCCGTCAGCAGAATCCGGAATACCTGTGGATCGGCTGCTCCGACAGCCGCGTGCCTGCCAACGAGATTGTGGGCCTCCTTCCAGGCGAGCTTTTCGTTCACCGGAATATTGCCAACGTGGTGGTTCACACTGATTTAAACTGTCTTTCGGTTATCCAGTTCGCCGTCGATGTGCTCAAAGTTAAGCATATCATCGTCGTGGGGCACTATGGTTGCAGCGGCGTGCGCGCGGCGCTGCGGTGCGATAAGGTGGGCTTGTCCGACAACTGGTTACGCCACGTCCAAGACGTAAAGGAAAAGCACGATATGTGCCTGTGCCGGTTGCCGGATCAGGACGCTCAATACGCGCGTCTGTGTGAGTTTAACGTCATCGAGCAGGTCGATAACGTGTGCAAAACCTCCATCGTTCGCGACGCCTGGGAGCGCGGCCAAGTTGTGACGGTTCATGGCTTAATCTACGGACTCAAGGACGGCCACTTACGTAATTTGAAGTGCTCGGCCGCCAGTATCGGCGAGGCTGCCGTCAGCTACAAAGCAGCCGTTGCCGCACTCCAAGTTTGACGCCTCGCAGCGGGCCTCGTCCGCAGGCCGCGAGCTGCGGTCCGCTGGTTTGGGCGCACGTGGGGTGATTTTTCGGTGGCGGTGCGCTCACCCGCTCCGCACCGTTGCCGCCCCATGACGTCATCCGCCCTCCGCTCCGACGGCCGCAAGGTCGATCAGCTCCGCACCATCACCTTTGAGTCCGGCATCGCCCCGCACGCCACCGGCTCGGTGCTGGTGTCGTTTGGCAACACCCGCGTGATTTGCGCCGCCACCATTGAGCCGAAGGTACCGGGATGGATGAAACAACAGCGCGTGCCCGGCGGCTGGCTCACCGCTGAATACTCGCTTTTGCCCTACAGCACGCATGAGCGTAAACAGCGCGATATTTCCCGCGGCAAACTCGACGGCCGCACCGTCGAAATCCAGCGCCTGATCGGCCGCTCGCTGCGCGCCGTTTTGGATCTTAAGAAATTGGGCGAGAACACCCTGTGGATCGACTGCGACGTGCTTCAGGCCGATGGCGGCACCCGCACCGCGTCGATCACCGGGGCGTATTTGGCGGCGCGTCTGGCGATTCAGACGCTGCTCGATGCCAAACGCATTCCCGAAAACCCGTTGGTGGACAGCGTCGCGGCGGTGAGCGTGGGCCTGTTTGAAGGGCGCGAGTTGCTCGACCTGCCCTACGTGGAAGACAAGGGCGCCGAGGTGGATTTTAACATCGTTATGACCGGCCAGGGCAAGTTTGTGGAAGTGCAAGGCAGCGGCGAAGAGGCCACCTACACCCACGAACAGTTGCTCAGCCTGATTGCGCTCGCGCAAAAGGGTATAAAGGAGATCAGCGCGCTGCAGACGGCTTTCTTGAGCAAGCAGTTGCTGAAGTTTTAAGCGGTTATTTTTTTGCGTTTTCGATGGGGGCGCCCCCAAACCATTGGCCACGAAAACCACAAAATGACACAAAAACTAAGGCATCGATCCCTTTAACCGCGAAGGCTCGCGAAGTTGCGCGAAGAAAAACGCAATTACTTGTCGATCAATTGGATTTATCCGCTTCGCGAGCCTTCGGATCGTCTTCGCGGTTAAAAAATCGGCATCTTGGGTTCGGCGCTCCGGCTCGGCTCTGTGATACCCGTCGAAGATCTGAATCTGATTAAAAACACCCGCACGCCTCGTTGCGCGCCCCGCTCTCCAGGCGCTCACTGCGAAAACCCCGCCCCAGCCCCAAAATCCATTTGCCGGACTGGGGCTCGCGCCTAGGGTCTTTTTTTATGCCCGCATCCGCCGCCGCTTCGTCCGCCTCCACGCTCTCCGAGTTGCTCGCTCCGACCGACTCCTTTGCCCGCCGCCACAACGGCCCCGATGCCGCCGAACAGGCCTCCATGCTCAAAGAACTCGGCGAGCCGTCCCTCGACGCCTTGGTCGACGCCACCGTGCCACCCCACATCCGCCGCGATGCCATGGACCTGCCGGCCGCCCTCGGCGAAGCCGCCGCCCTCGCCGAACTGCGCTCCCTCGCCGTCCAGAACCACATCTACCGCAGCCACATCGGCATGGGTTACTACAACACCCACACCCCGGGCGTCATCCAGCGCACCATTTTGGAGAACCCAGGTTGGTACACCGCCTACACGCCCTACCAGGCCGAGATCGCCCAGGGCCGCCTCGAAGCGCTGCTCAATTACCAGACGCTCGTCACCGACCTGACCGGCATGGAAATCGCCAACGCCTCCATGCTCGACGAGGGCACCGCCGCCGCTGAAGCCATGATGATGTGCCACCGCCTTAAGGAGGGCGACACGGCTGCCCACCGCGCGTTTTTCGTTTCCGAAAAGTGCCACCCTCAGACCATCGACATCGTTAAAACCCGCGCCATTCCCCTCGGCATCGAGGTGCTTGTGGGCGACCACCGCAGCTTCGCCCCCACCGCCGGCACCTTCGGCGTGCTGGTGCAATACCCCGACACCACCGGCAGTATCCATAATTTCGAGGCGTTTTTCGCCGCCGCCCACGCCGTCGGTGCGTTCACCATCGTCGCCACCGACCTGCTGGCCCTCACCCTCCTGCGCGCCCCCGGCGAATTCGGTGCCGATGTCGCCGTGGGCTCGGCCCAACGTTTCGGCGTGCCCATGGGCTTCGGCGGACCCCACGCCGCGTTTTTGGCCACCAAGGATTCCTTCAAGCGCCAGATGCCCGGCCGTCTGGTCGGCGTGTCCAAGGACGCCAATGGCGACCCCGCCATGCGCTTGGCGCTCGGCACGCGCGAGCAACACATCCGCCGTGACAAGGCCACGTCCAACATCTGCACCGCCCAGGTGCTGCTGGCGGTCATGGCCTCGATGTACGCGGTTTACCACGGCCCCGACGGCCTCAAGAAAATCGCCCGCCGCGTGCAAGCGTTAACCGAACTGCTCGCCGCCGGCCTGCGCGCTGCGGGTGCGACGGTGAACGCCGAGCCGGTGTTCGACACCCTCACGGTGGGCAACATTTACGCCGCCAAGATCAACGCCGACGCCCTCGCGCATAAAATCAACCTGCGCCAAATCGACGCCTCCTCCCTCGGTATCTCGCTCGACGAGACGACCACGCTGGAGCAAGTCGAGTCGCTGATCGCGCTGTTTGGCACCACCCGCGCCCCGCACGCCTCCGACGTGGAGCGCGTGGGCTTCGACGCCCCGCACGCCCGCACCACGCCGTTTTTGACCGCCCCGGTGTTCAACCGCTACCACACCGAGCACGAGATGCTGCGCTACATCAAGCGCCTCGAAGCCAAGGATTTGTCGCTTGTTCACTCGATGATCTCGCTCGGCTCGTGCACCATGAAGCTCAACGCCACCAGCGAGATGTTCCCCGTCTCCTGGCCCGAGTTTGGCCAACTGCACCCGTTCGCCCCGGCCGACCAGACCAAGGGTTACGCGCAGTTGTTTGCCGACCTCGAAGCGTGGTTGACCGAAATCACCGGTTTTGCCGCCGTCTCGCTTCAGCCCAACGCCGGCTCCCAAGGTGAATACGCCGGCCTGCTGGTGATTCGCGCCTACCACGAGTCACGCGGCGACGATCACCGCAACATCTGCCTGATCCCGACCAGCGCCCACGGCACCAACCCGGCCACCGCCGCCATGTGCGGTTACCAAGTCGTGCCCGTGGCCTGCGACGCCTCTGGCAACATCGACGTGGCCGACCTCCAAGCCAAGATCGCCACCCACGCCAAAAACCTCGCCGCGGTGATGATCACCTATCCGTCGACTCACGGCGTGTTCGAGACCTCGATCAAAGACATCTGCGCCCAAGTTCACGCCGCCGGCGGCCAGGTTTACATGGACGGCGCCAACATGAACGCCCAGGTCGGCCTGACCTCGCCCGGCCACATCGGCGCCGACGTTTGCCACCTGAATTTGCACAAAACCTTCTGCATTCCGCACGGCGGTGGCGGTCCCGGCATGGGCCCGATCGGCGTGGCGGCGCACCTCGCGCCGTTCCTGCCAAGACACGTGGTGGTTTCCCCGGTTCACGACAAAGGCCGCCGCCACCTCGGCGCGGTTTCGGCCGCTCCCTGGGGCAGCGCCTCGATCTTGGTTATTTCGTGGATGTACATTCGCATGATGGGCCCGGTCGGGCTGACGCAGGCCACGAAGATCGCCATCCTCAACGCCAACTACGTCGCCGCCCGCCTGGAAAAGTATTTCCCGGTGCTGTACCGCGGTGCCACCGGCCTGGTGGCTCACGAGTGCATCGTCGACCTGCGCGGCTGGAAAAAGCACGGCATCGAGGCCGAGGACGCCGCCAAGCGCCTGATGGACTACGGTTACCACGCGCCGACCCTGTCGTTCCCCGTGCCCGGCACCTTCATGATCGAGCCGACCGAGAGCGAAACGAAGGTCGAGCTGGACCGTTTCTGTGAGGCGATGATCTCGATCCACGCCGAGATGCAGGCGGTGGTTAACGGCCAGTCCGACAAGCTGGACAACCCGCTCAAACACGCCCCGCACACCGCCAAAGTGGTGACGGCCGACACCTGGACGCGGAGCTATTCGCGCCAGACGGCGGCCTTCCCCAGCGAGTTCGTGCGCCAATCGAAGTTCTGGCCGGCGGTGGGTCGGGTGGATAACGTTTATGGCGACCGCAACCTGATCTGCTCGTGCGCCGGCATGGAGGCGTACGCCGAGGTGAAGTAAGCGAAAAAGGGCGCGATACGCTCCGCCCAAATCCTCAAGACCAGCCCCCCGCGCACGCGTCGGGGGCTGGTCTTTTTTTTGGGAGCGCGAATGGACCGCCTGGCATGAAACGCGCCTTCAGACAGAAAAACACCGGTTTCGGTGACAAAAGCGAGTTGACCCAGCGCAACGCGAAGTCGTTATCGGAGTGCGTCATGAGGTCAGCCCCGACCCACCGACTCCACCTTAATGCCCGCGGCAAAACCCGTTAAACCCGAGACATTGGTGCAAGGCATATCCGCCTCGCACGGAATTGTTTATGGGCAGGCGTTTTTGTATATTCAGAGCGATGTGGAGGTTCCCTCCTACGATATTGAGCTCGAAAATCACGGGGCTGAGATCACGCGTTTCGAACAGGCAATCGTCGTCACGCGCCAGCAGATCCAAAAAATCATGGCCGAGGTGGACAAAAATCTCGGCGCCGAGGAGGCCCAGATTTTCGATGCCCATCTTTTGGTTTTAGAGGACCAAGCGCTCATTTCTGAGACGATTCGCGAGTTCGAGACCTCAGGGAAAAACATCGAAACCTGCTTCGACAAGGTCTCGCAGCGTTACATCAAGGCCTTCGCCGAGATCGACGACGAGTACCTGCGTGAACGCGCCTGCGACATCCGCGACGTGGCTCAACGTGTGCTCCAAAATCTTCTCGGTCAGTCGAGTCAAAATCTTAGCCAGTTGGTGGAGAAACGGGTGGTCGTCGCCAACGATGTATCCCCGTCCGATGCGGCGGGCATTGATAGTTCTCAGGCGCTCGCGATCGTCACGGATTCCGGAAGCAAGACCAGTCATGCGGTGATCGTTGCCCGCTCGATGAAGGTGCCGGCGGTGGTCGGTCTCCGGGATTTGACTACGCAGGTTCAGTCCGGTGACTGGCTTTTGGTGGATGGGTACGAAGGCGTGGTGATCATCAACCCGTCGCAGCAAACGCTTTTTCGTTACGGGCAGATCCAGCTTCAGAAAAAAGGCTATGAGCAACGTCTGATGGAGGCCAATCGCCGTCCTGCCATTACCCTCGATGGGGTGGCGATCGCGCTGCGAGCCAACATCGAAAAGGTGGATGAAGCCGGTTTGGTGAAAGAGTATCTTGCAGACGGCGTGGGGCTGTTCCGCACGGAGTTTCTTTATCTCAGCTCGGGGCGGATCCCGAGCGAGAACGAGCAGTACCTCGCCTACAAGGCCATTGCCGAGGCACTCGCTCCGGCCCCCGTCGTCATCCGGACACTCGATCTTGGCGGCGACAAGCCCATGGCCGGTCACGCTCATCTTTTCCCGAAGGAGGACAACCCCTTCCTGGGCTACCGGGCGATCCGCTTCTGCTTGGATAACCCGAAGATTTTCAAGGATCAGTTGCGCGCCATTCTGCGCGCCAGCATCCACGGCGAAATTCGCCTGATGTATCCCATGATCAGCGGTCGCGAGGAATTGGCCCGCGCCAACGCCGTTCTCGCGGAGTGCAAGGAGGAGCTCACGACGCGCAAGATCGCCTTCAACCCGAATCTCCAGGTGGGCACGATGATTGAAATCCCGAGTGCGGCGATCACCGCCGACTTGCTGGCGCGTGATTGCGACTTTTTCAGCATCGGGACCAACGACCTGATCCAGTACCTTTTGGCGATCGACCGGGTGAACGATAAGATCGCCCACCTTTACGAGCCGACGCATCCGGCGGTCATTCGCACCCTCAAGTCGGTGGTGGAGCAGGCGCACAGCCAGAAAATAAAGGTCAGTGTCTGTGGCGAGATGGCGGGCGACGCGGTTTATGCGCCGCTGCTGCTTGGCCTCGGGATTGATGAGCTGAGCATGTCCCCGCCGCTGATTCCCGCGGTCAAATACCTGATCCGCTCGATGAATCTAAGTGACGCGCAAAAACTCGCCGCCGAAGCGCTTAAGATGACCTCGGCCAAGGAGATTTTGACGCTGTGCGAAGAGTTCAGCCGTATGCGGGTGAAGGTGTCGTAATCCGCCGGCGCGCTAACGGCGGGTCACTTTACGCGGGTCAAAAGGGACTGCGCGAGTTGAACGAGGAACGCGGTGTCGCCGGGGAGCGAGCGCAGGGAAGCCAGCGCGGCATCGGTTTGCTCCTGGGCCAATCGGCGGGCGGTTTTGATCCCGTGGAGGCTTACATAGGTTGTCTTGCCGGCCTTGGCGTCCTTGCCGGCGGTCTTGCCGAGGGTCGCACTGTCAGCGGTGGCATCGAGCACGTCGTCGATGATTTGAAACGCCAGTCCGAGGTGGCGGCCGGCGCTGCGGAGGTTGGCCAAGGCGTTGGAATCGGCCTCGCCCACCAGTCCGCCCATGACCAGCGAGGCTTCCAGCATGGCGGCGGTTTTGTTGAGGTGGATGTAGTCGAGCTCGGAGGCGGTGGCGTTGTTTTTTTTCTCGGCCAAGAGGTCCTGCATTTGACCGCCGACCAAGCGGGAACCGGAAGCGGCGTCGGCCAGCTCGGCGACCAGGGTGGTGGCGAGTCGGGGTGTTGCGCTGTAATGAGTGGCGAGGAGCACAAAGGCCTGGGTGAGGAGCGCGTCGCCGGCGAGCAGCGCGGTGGCTTCGTCAAATTGGCGGTGGGCCGTGGGGCGACCTCGACGCAGGTCGTCGTTGTCCATGCAGGGCAGGTCGTCGTGAACGAGGGAATACGTGTGGATGCACTCCAACGCGATGGCGGCGGGCAGGGCGGAGGCGCTGGGGCGGAAAAGAGAGGCGGCAGAAAGAGCCAAAACAGGCCGCAGGCGTTTGCCTCCGGCTTGCAGGCTGTAGCGCATGGCGTCGTGGATACGCGCTGGGCCGGCGTCGCCATCAGCGTACGCGGGCACGAGTTGGTCGATGGCGGTTTCGACCTGGGCGATCAGCTGGTTTAATTTGATTGAGATGTCCATCGGCAGGTGGCTAGTTTCGCGGGAAATATTCGCCCTCCGCAATGCCTTCCCTCGAACAAGTTTGCAAACGCCTCTTTTCCGACCAGTCGTGGTTTCTCAAAGCTGTTGTCGGGGCGTTGTTGTTGATCATCCCGGTCGCCCATTTTTTAGCGTTCGGCTACTTGTACAACATGGTCGAGCAGGCCCGTCGCGGTGAGGACCTTGATTTCCCTGAGTGGGGGGATTGGCGCCGCCTTTTCACGAACGGAATGGCGGCCTTTGCCATTTTTTTAGTGCTCGGCGTGGTGCCGATTTTGACGGCGTGGGTGCTGGTTTGGCCCCTGCATTTTTTCCTCAACTACGGGGCGTTTATTTATCTGCCCTTGGTGCCGGCGGTGATGTTAGCGGGGCCGCTCACGGTGGCCGGCATTTATCAGTACCAGCGCAATGAGGAATTCCGTGATGCGTTTCGCCTTGGTGTGCTGGTGGCGATGCTGCGCTCGACCAAGCTCTATTTTTGGGTGCCGACCTTTGCCTTGATCGGCTTTTTGGTCGCTGGCTACCCCTTGATGACATTCACCGTTTTTGTCGGTCTGGCAGCGAGTTGGTCTTACTATGCGGTTTCATATCGCTTCGTTGAAGAGTCGCGCAAGGCGCGGATTCGTGGTTGAGCTTGCGTGTCCGATTCCGGATAGCGGTTAGACCCTCACTTATAATTTTATACCCCTACCCAATATGGCTTCACAAAAACGGATTGATCGCGCGCTCAACGGCCCTGGACCGATTGAAGTCACGCTGGGCGCCCTGATGGGCATCGGGCTCGGTGTTGCACTGGGATCTTTGTATTTGATGCTCAAGCCGGTCGAGATCTTGACCAAACCGCCCGAGGCCTTGGTCGCCGCCGATGTCTATTTTGTGAAAGGAGAGGTCAACAGTTCGAAGTCGCGTCAGTGGTCTCGTAAACAGCAGCTGCTGTCCGCGGGTGGTGCTGCGGATGTGGTTTTCAACGAGGAGGAGCTGAATGCATGGGTGGCGAGTGCGACGGCTAAAGCGCCCGCTGATCCATCGAAGGTGGTGGTTCCGGAATGGGTGAATTTCCGTATTCGCGATGGCGTTATGCAGGTTGGCATCGCCGGGAAATTTCAGGCGTTTGAGATGACCCACCCCTTCGTGATTCAGGCGCGGGGCAAGTTTGTTCCCGGAGCCAATGGCTTCGAGTTTACCGCCGATGAATTGTACATCGGTTCGCTGCCCACGCACAAAGTTCCGGGATTGCCCCAGCTGATCATTCAGCGCGCATTGGCGGCCCAAAAACTGCCCGAGGAGCTGACCGCGATGTGGCGTAACTTGAAACTGGTGGCGGTCGAGGATAGTGCGGTGCACATCATCGTGCCGTGATTCGCCTGAGGCTCTTTATTTTGGGGCTCGTGGTGTGTGCGCTGGGTGGCGTGGCTGGCGCAACCGAGGAAGCGGACGCACCGCCGAGCGCGCTGAAAACGGGGCCGACGCCGCGTGTGTTTTATACGCGGCCCGGGCAGTTTGAGATCATTGTCATGGATGCGGCGGACGCGCGTTTGGCGCTCGTTTTGGGCCGCGCGGTGTGGGGGGCGTTGGCTGAACCGTTGAGGCTTCCTGTGGACGGTTTTAATACGCCCGTGAGTGTGCGTTTGGTCCCGGCTGCACAGTGGAGTGCGCCGACGGCCTTCACGGTAACGGTGGCAACCCCTGGAATGGTCACCGTGCGGGTGCGTTGGGAGGCCGGGGTGGATGCCAACGTGTTAAGGCGGGCGTTGGTCCATGGTTTGTTGATGCGGCAGGCGGTATCGGGGTACGGGGTAACCAGCTCGCTCACCGTGCCGTTGTGGCTGGAACACGCGTGTGCAGGGTTGAGCCGCGCAAAGGAGCGTCCGGCTATTATGGATATGTTTCAGCAGGATTCCGTTCGTCTCGCCGCGGCACCGTCGCTGGCGTCGGTGTTGCAGTGGGAGCGCGGGGTAGGGGAGTCGCGAGAGCGGGAGTTGGCGGCGCTCTGGCTACTCTTACAGTTGCAGGCGGAGTCGAGTGATGGAACCCAGTGGCAACAGTGGTTACGCGGGATTTTGGGTGGTGCCCCTGCACTGGATACGCTCCCGCGGATCTACTCGGGGCTTTGGGCGAATGCTGCCGACATGGAGCTGTGGTGGCAGACGGGTTTCTATCATCAGGCTAAAAAGCGGAGTCTGCCTATAATGACGGCGAGCGAATCCCGTGCGTGGCTGGCCGATCGCAGTCGGTGGCTCGGGGTGCGGCAGGGCCAAGAGCTCGTTGTGCCGTTGGGTGAACTCTCCCGACTTCGCCGCGAGCCGTGGGTTCAGCACGAGCTGGGGGAACGCAGTCAGCAGATTCGGTTAACGCTACCGGCAATCCATCCGTTTTACGCCAACGCGATGGTGTCTTTGGGGCGGCTTTACGAGGCGGCCCAGAAGGGCAAGGAGTCGGCAGCCAAGGCTGCGTTAGTCCAGTTCGAGCGTGATTCCAATGATGCGCGGGAACTGGACGACACGGTCGGGGCGATCCTCGATACCGCCCCACGCCAGTAGTTGAACTGTTCCGCCCGGGGCGTGCTTTTAAAGCTTCGCGATCAGGCTGGGCAAATCGATGTTGTTCATGATCAGGTTTTTGATGACCGGGATCTTGTCGGTGTCCTGCGGCTGGGTTTTCACCGTCATGCGGTTGATCGTCGAGGTGACGGTGTAGCTTTCACCCTTGGCGGCGATTACGGGGATGTCGGTTTGGGCCAGCAATTCGACCAACTTGGGGTGAGGCTGGATGTTGTTGGTGAGAATGAGGCCCGCGATGGTGGTGCTACCGGCTAGGCGGGCACTGGAAATGGCCGCGAGGATGATGTCGTCGCGATCGCCGGGGGTGATGATCAGCGTGCCCGGAGTGAGGTAATCAACGATGCCCTTGGCCGTCATGGCGCCGATGATGACGCGGTGAACGCGCTGCTTGGCGCAGCCCTTGCGACCATTGATCCACTGGCCTTCAATGTCCTCGGCAATCTGCGTCAGGTTGGGGGCCGTGAGTATTTTTTCGACGGGCAGGAGGCCGAGCAGCGGGACGCCGAGGCGCTTGAGTCCGATGCCGGCGTATTCACGCACGTAGTCGATTTTATCGGGTTCGATCTTGTTGAGGATCGCACCGATCACCTCGACACCGGCCTTGTCGAAAAGGGCTTTATTGAGCGCGATTTCGTCGATGGGCCGACCGATTCCGCCTGGGCACACCAGGATGACGGGAGATTTGAGCAGCTTGGCGACGCTGGCGTTTGATAGGTCAAAAACGGAGCCGACGCCGGCATGGCCGGTACCCTCGATCAAGGTGAAATCCTTTTCCCATGAAACGCGGTCAAACGCCCGGCAGATTTGGTTCTTTAACTCGGGCAGGAGCTCGTTCGGGTTTTTGAGGTAACGCCGGGTGAAGGTGGGGTCGATGGTCACCGGGCTCATGCTTTGGATGGGCACACGCACGTTGTAAATCGTGTCGAAGAGAAAGGGGTCCTCATCGACCTGTGCGCCCTGCACGCTGACGAAGCGCTGGCCTACGGGTTTAATAAAGCCCACCCGTGGAAAAATCGTCTGCAGAGCGCCGTAGAGACCGAGGCAGGTGGTCGTCTTGCCGTCGTTCATGCGCGTCGCCGCCACAAACACCCGTTTGATTTCCTTGTTGGTCGGCGCCGTTAATAATGACTGCGCGGGCTGAAGAAACGGGTTGTTGCTGGCGGTTGCAGGGGGATTCATGGCTGCGGGTGATTTTGTTGGGCTGAGCGCTAGTTGCGGCAGGGCAAGCGTCAGGCGGAGCCGAAGAGTAGGCGCCGGTCGATGGCCTGACAGCCGACGATGGCTGCGGCACCGAAGACGTCGTGGGCGCTGGCACCGCGGCTGATCTCGGCGGCCGGCTTGGTGAGGCCGGTGAGGATCTGGCCGTAGGCGTTGGCACCACCGAGGTGTTGCATGAGTTTGAAGGCGATGTTGCCCGAGTTGAGGTCGGGGAAAACCAGCACGTTGGCATGACCGGCCACAGAGCTGCTTACACCCTTGGTTTCAGCCACGGCGGCGTCGAGTGCGGCGTCGACCTGAAGTTCGCCGTCGATTTCCATTTCGAGGAAGGCGGCACGGGCCTTGGCGCGGGCCAGTTCGGTGGCTTGGCGGACCTTGATGAGCGAGGGGTGGTTGGACGCGCTCTTGGAAGCGTAACTGAGCATGGCAACTCGGGGCACTTCGCCGGTGAGGTGACGGGCGATCATCGCCGTGGAAATGGCGATGTCACAGAGCTGCTCGGCGGTGGGATCAGGGATGACGCCGCAGTCGGCCAGGAAGAGCGAACCGTCGCTGCCGACCTTTTTCTCGTCGAAATCGAGCACGATGAGCGAGGAGGCGGTTTGCACGTGTTCGAAGCGCGGAACGATCTGGAAAATCGGGCGCAGGCCGCTGGCTGCCGACATGGTGGCGCCGGAAATGAGCGCGTCGGCCTGGCCGGTGACCAGCATCATGGTGGCGTAATAGCTGGTGTTTTTCAGCGCTTCGCGCGCCTCGGTGCTGCGCACGCCTTTCAATCGGCGAATCTGCTCCAAGTGGCTGGCGAGCCCTTCAAATTCTTCGCTGCGCTCGGGTTCAATCAGGCGCATGCCCTGCAGGTTAATATCGAGCTTGGCCGCAGTGGCTTTGATCGCCGCGCGGTCGCCGAGCAGAATCGGCGCGCCCATGCGCCGGGTGACCCACTGGCGTGCGGCTTGCAGAATGCGCGGGTCGTTGCCTTCAGGGAAAACGATTCGCTTGGGGTGGCGCTGCAGACGTTCAATTAACTTGGGGATGATGGGCATAGGGGATGCGGAAAATTGCGTGGCACTTTTAGCAGCGTCAATGCCAGTTCAGGGTAAAGAACTTGCTAACCCGCCTAGCCGCTCCGAAAAACGCCTCGCGTGTCCAAAAACCTCAAGCACATCGGTATCGTGGCTTCGGCTACCCTCGTCTCGCGGGTGCTGGGCCTGGGGCGCGACATGCTTACGACGACCGTGTTCGGCGTCGGTGCACTCAACTCCGCTTTCGTATCCGCTTTTACCCTTCCCAATTTGTTTCGCCGCCTGCTCGGCGAGGGCGCGCTGACCGCCGCTTTGGTGCCCACCCTGCATGAGGAGATGGAGAAAAAACAGCGCGCAGGGGCGTTTGTTTTGGTCAGCCAAGTGACAAGCTGGCTGCTGGTGGTCACCACAAGTGTGGTCGTCTTGGCGATGCTCGGACTGAGCCAGGCCGGACGCTTGGCCGAGTTCGCGGTCGGGTGGGGGGTATCAGCGGAGACCACGCACCGCTGGCTGCAAGGGGCGGACTTGGCCGTCGTGCTGTTTCCCTACCTGATTTTTGTGTGTCTGGCGGCGGTATTCAGCGCCACCTTGCAGACGTTGAACCGGTTTTTGGAGCCGGCGCTGTCACCGATTTGGCTGAACCTTTCGATGATCGGACTGCTCGGCGGCGCAGCCTATTTGGGCTGGGCGCAGGACAAGCCGGGCGCGATGCACTGGTTGTGCGCCGGTGTCTTGCTGGGCGGCTTTTTGCAAATGGCGGTGCCGGCCATCGCTCTCATGCGCGAGGGCTGGCGTCCGCGCTTCGACTTGGGCGCGAGCGATCCCTTTAAAAGCATCGTGCGACTGATGGTGCCTACGCTGTTCGGCTCGGCGATTTACCTGGTTAACATGGCGGTTTCGCGACTGGTAGGGCTTTCGCTCAACGACGCGGCGGCCTCGGTGTTGAATCTGGCCACGCGCCTGATGGAGCTGCCGATCGGGGTGTTTGCGGTGGCGGTGTCCACGGTGGTTTTCCCGCTGATTTCAAAATACGCGGCGCAGGGCGATCACGCCAATTTGGCTGCCGCCTACCGCAAGGGAATGCGGCTGATTTTGGTCATCAATATGCCGGCGGCCGTCGGCATGGTGGTGCTGGCCGAGCCGATCATCCGGCTGCTGTTTCAGCGCGGGGCGTTCGATGCCGAAGCCACCGCCTTGATGGTGCCGGTGTTGGCGGTTTTCGCTCTGGGCTTACCGGTTTTTTCGTTCGTGAACTTGGTACTGCGGGCCTTTTACGCGCAAAAGGATACGTCCACCCCGGTGCGTGCCGCCGCCTTGAGTTTTTTGGTTAACTTGGCGCTGAGCTTTTTGCTCATGGGGCCGTTTTCCACCGTGGGCTTGGCGATCGCCAGCAATGTCGCGGTCTTGGTGCAGGCGTGGTTTCTCCAGGCCAAACTGGCGCGCAAACTTCCCGGCTTGGCCTTCAGCCACCTCGCCGCAGATGCCGGAAAAGTGCTCGTCGCCAGTTTGCTCATGGGCGCGGTGGTGGCAGGCGGCTGGTGGGGCTGGCAGCGCGGGGTTGCACCGGGGCTTTGGGCGGATGCGGCCGGTTTGGCGCTGCTCATCGGCGTGGGCATGACGGTGTATGCGGGCCTGGTTTGGGTGTTCCGTATCGAGGGCCGCGAGGATTTGGCGGCGATGGTACGCCGACGCTTGGGCCGAACTTGAGTGCGTCCTGAACAAGCGCGCACTTGAAACGGGGTTTGACACCTGCTCGTAACTTCGGGCGGCTCGCTTTTCCGGGATGCTTCACCACCTTGTCGCACGCCTTTCTTACTCCAATTTCCCTATAAAACCATGAACACGATCACCACCACCCAGCTGCTAGAATCCCTCCACTGGCGTTACGCCACCAAGAAGTTCGACCCATCCCTGAAAATCCCCGCCGCCACCTGGTCGGCGCTCGAGGAATCCCTCGTGCTCACGCCGTCGTCCTTCGGTGCCCAGCCGTGGAAATTCCTGGTGGTTAACACCCCTGAATTACGCGCGAAACTCGTGCCCGCGTCCTGGGGCCAGACCCAGGTCGTCGACGCCTCCCACCTTGTGGTTTTCGCCTTCAAGCTGAACCTCGATGAGGCGCACATTAACCACTACATGGCCCGCACCGCCGAGGTTCGCGGCACCACGGTCGAGGCGATGGAGCCGTTTAAAAAAATCATCATGGGCAGTCTCGACGGCGCTCGGGCCAAGGGTTACCTGGACACCTGGCAGTCGCGCCAGATTTACATCGCCCTCGGTCAGTTCATGGCGGCGGCGGCGTTGCTCGGTCTCGATACCTGCCCGATGGAAGGTCTCGATCCGGCCAAGTACGACGAAATCCTCGGTCTGGTCGGCAGCGGCTACACCACGCTGTGCGCCTGCCCGATCGGCTACCGTGCCGCCGACGACAAATACGCGACCACCCCCAAGGTGCGCTTCCCGCTCTCCGAGGTGATCGCCCACCTGTAAGCGAGGCCTGCCGCTGTCTTCAAGTAGCGCAGACTTCCAGTCTGCTTCGGTAAATCCCGATCTGCCTGAGCAGACTGGAAGTCTGCGCTACTCTTTTCTCCGCCCCGTCACCGCCTGCCCTTTCTTCTCCCCCATGAACTCATTCTCAATCTATACCCCCGCGCGCATTTTCTTCGGCACGGATCAACTCACCCCATTCGCCCAAACGGTCGCCAAACTTGGCCGCCACGCCTTCGTCGTCGTTGGCGGGGGCAGTTGTGAGCGGCTCGGTTATTTGGCCGAGATAACGACCGCCTTGGAACACGCCGGTCTGCGCGTCTCGGTTTTTCGCGGTATCGAGCCCAATCCCGAGGCGGCGACCATCAACCGCGCAACCGCCGCCCTGCGCTCGCTCGGTGCCGATATCGTTGTTCCCCTCGGTGGCGGCTCGACCATGGATGCAGCCAAGGCCATTGCCGCTCTCGCGACGTCCCAACTAGACCATGATATTTGGCCGTTCGTCCGCGGTGAGTCCCGCGAGGGCCAGCTCAACCGCGCACTGCCCTTGGCAGCCATTGCCACGACCGCGGCCACCGCCTCCGAGGTCACCCCCTACGCGGTGATTTCCAACCGCACCGTCAAAGGCAAATCGGTCCTCGCGCATGAGTTCCTCAAGCCGGCCGTCGCCCTGCTCAATCCGGCGTACACCACCCAGTTGCCGCCGACCGCCACGCGCGATGGGGCGGCCGACATCCTCAGCCACGTGTTTGAAAACTACCTGCTCGGCGGTGGCGACTCGCCGCTGGCCGATCGTCACGCGGAGGGCGTCATGGCCACGGTGATCCACAGTTTACCGCACGTGTTGGCCAAGCCCGACGACCTCGCCCACCGCGGCCAGTTGTTGTGGGCCTCCACGCTCGCGCTCAACGACTACCCGAACGCGGGCCGGCAGCCCTCGCAGTTCGTGCTGCATTCGATGGAGCATGCGTTGAGCGGCTGGTATCCCGACCTCGCCCACGGGCGCGGCTTGGCCACGTTGTACCCGGCGTATTTCCGCTGGCTGTTGGCGCGCAACCGCGGCCGTGAACGCTTCGCCCAACTCGGCGAGCGCCTGTTTGGCATCACCGGCGCCGATGCACCGGAGCGCTTCATCGCCACCTTCGAGGAATGGCTCGACGCCAACGGCCTGCGCCAATCGTTGGGCAACCTCGGCATCGACGAGTCCGACTACGCCCCGATCGCCGCCTACGCGGTTAAAGTGTACGGCGATGGCCACCAGCTCGATGCACTGGGGCCGTTACCCGCCGCCGAGATTGTTTCGATCTTCAAAGCGACGGCGCCACAAGCGCACGCTCTGCGGCACTGAGCGCCCGCCACTTGCCGGGCGCGAGTTTAAGATCGGCCAGCGCGAGTTGGCCGATCTGCGCGCGCACCAGCCGCAAGGTGGGGTGGCCCACGGCGGCAGTCATGCGGCGCACCTGGCGGTTTTTACCCTCGGTGAGCTCGATCGCGATCCAGCCGTCGGGCACGGTTTTGCGGAAACGCACCGGCGGGTTGCGCGGCGGCAGAGCGGGCGCGGGGTCGAGGCTCCGGACGCGGCAGGGCAACGTGAGGTGATCGCCGATTTTGACCCCGCGCTGCAGTTGCGCCAAGGCGTCGGCCGAAGGGATGCGTTCCACCTGAACCCAGTATTCGCGGCGGTGACCGTGCTGAGGATCGAGTAGGCGGGAGTTGAGACCGGCTTCGTCGCTGAGCAGCAGCAAGCCCTCGGAGTCGGCGTCAAGACGGCCGAGCGCATAAACGCGGGGAGGCAGCCCGAAATCGGCCAGCGTGCGCCACGCCGAACCGGGTTCGGGAGTGAACTGCGAAAGGACGCCGTAGGGCTTGTGAAGCGCGAGGAGCACGCTGACAGGGAAACAGTTTCACTCGGTTTCGCACTCAAAGATATTCAAACGAATCGTTTTAACCGCGAAGCCATCGGAAGGGACGTAACGCTACTAGGCAGTAACATTTACATTGTTAGATAAAACCAAGGCAGTTTAGCCGCGAAAGAACGCAAGGAGCGCAAAGATCAACCCCTGCATTTCTATGCGTTCTCTGCGTTCTTTCGCGGCTAAAAGGCTCGATGTAGGGCGTTGAAACAGCTGCGCAAGAAAGGGCGGAAAACGGGAAAATTTTTCGCATGTGCGGCGAAGCGTGTTACGTTGCGCGACCATGAACGCCGTACACCTGACCGCCATTCTTGAACTCTCGATCGTCGACCAACCCACACCCGAACCCCTGGCAGGCGAGGCGCGGGTTCGGCTCAAGGCTGCGGCGCTCAACCACCGCGATGTGTGGATCAAGCAGGGGCAGTACGCCGGTTTGAAATTCCCCTCGCAGCCCGGCTCCGACGGTGCGGGTGTGGTGGAAAAGGTGGGCGCCGGCGTGGGCGCGGATTGGGTCGGGGGCGAGGTGATCATCAATCCTGCCTTTAATTGGGGTACGCGAGCCGCCGCGCAGGGGCCGGATTTCACTATTTTGGGGCTGCCGCGTGAGGGCACGCTGGCCGAGGTGATCACGGTGCCGGTGTGCCAATTGGCGCCCAAACCCAAGCACCTGAGCTGGACGGAGGCGGCGGCCCTGCCGCTGGCGGGGCTCACGGCGTACCGCGCGTTGTTCAGTCGTGCGCGCCTCCAACCCGGCGAAAAGGTGCTGATCAGCGGGGTGGGGGGTGGGGTGGCCTCGTTGGCGCTGCAGTTCGCCGTCGCGCACGGGGCTGAGGTGTACGTGACCTCGGGTCACGACGAAAAAATCGAGCGCGCGATCAGCCTCGGAGCGGCGGGCGGGTTTAATTATAGCCATGCCGGTTGGGCCAAAACCGCGCTGCACGCGCACGCCGATCGGCTCTTCGATGTGATTGTGGATAGCGCCGGAGGTGAAGGGTTTGAGGCTCTAATCGACCTCGCTGCCCCGGGCGGGCGACTGGTGTTTTTTGGCGCGACGAAGGGCAATCCCCCGACCTTGCCTCTGCGCAAGGTGTTTTGGCGGCAGCTATCGTTGCTCGGCACGACGATGGGCAGTCCGGCGGACTGGAGGGAGATGCTCGGTTTTGTGGAGCGGCACCGCATCGTGCCGGTGGTCAGCGCGGTGTTTCCCCTGGCGCGAGTGGACGACGCTTTTGCGCTGATGGAGCGCGGCGGCCAGTTCGGCAAAATCGTGGTCAGTATGTAGGCGGCCGAACGTAGCGGCCCTGAAAGTAGCGCAGACTTCCAGTCTGCTTCGATGCAGCCGAATGGGGCCGCAGTTCAGCTCCAGCTCCGTCCGCAGCAGGCTGGAAGTCTGCGCGACTTTTTCGGCTACGACATTATTTGAAATGCGCTACTTGGCTTGCCGCCTCCGGCTTCTCCGAGTCGATCTCGGGGGTTGCTTCAGGGGGGCGGGCGCATTGAGTGCCACGACGTGCTGCTGCTTTTAACTCAACTCATTAGGTCATGAACCGGCTGGCGTTGCGCATGCTCTTTGGCGACCACGCCAAGTACCTGATGCTCATCAGCGGCATCACTTTTGCGGTTATCCTCATGGCGCAGGGCACCTCGCTGTTTTGCGGGCTCATGTCGTGGACCTTCGCCCCGTTGCGCAACATCCGTGTGCCCGTGTGGGTGGCTGATCCCAAGGTCGAGCAGGTCAACGACAACAAACCCCTGCGCGACACCGACGTGAACCGCGTGCGCTCGGTCGACGGCGTGGCGTGGGCCGTGCCGCTTTATCAGGGCACCACCCAGGCCAAGCTCGCCGATGGCTCGGCCAAACTGATCACCCTCACCGGCCTCGACTCCACCACGCTGATCGGCGCGCCCACCGAGTTTTTGGCCGGTAACATCGAGGGGCTTCGGTTGCCCAACGCGGTGATCATCGACGAATACGGCGCGGAGCGGCTCAGCGACGGGCTCGGCCGCCGACTCGGGGTGGGCGACCGCTTTGAGATTAACGACCGCGAGGCGCGCATCGTCGGGGTGTGCAAGGCCGCGCGCTCCTTCACCGGTGGGCCCTTTGTGTTCACTACGTACGACCGTGCGGTCGAGTATGTGCCCAGCCAGCGCAAACTGCTCACCTTCGTGCTCGCCGCCCCGGCCGCCGGCATCGAGCCGCACGAACTAGCGCGGCGCATCGCCGCCGCCACCGGTCTGGCCGCCTACACCAATGACGAATTCATGTGGTCCACCATTTGGTGGTACGTGAAAAACACCGGCATCCCCATCAACGTCGGACTGATCGTGGCCATCGGTTTTATCATCGGCACCGTCATCTCCGGGCAGACCTTTTATTCCTTTGTGTTGGAAAACCTCCGCAATCTGGGCGCGCTCAAGGCCATGGGGGCGAGTACGGCCACCCTGTGCCGCATGTTGATCCTGCAATCCTTCGCCGTCGGCCTGATCGGCTACGGCTTTGGGCTGGGGGTGGTTTCGTTGATCGGCCGCGCCGCCATTAAAACCGGCCGGGTGCCGTTTTTGATGCTCTGGCACATCCCGGTCGGCGTGTTGGCCGCCGTTCTGTTTATCTGCGCCTTGGCCTCGGTGCTGGGCATTATCAAGGTCGCCCGCCTGGAGCCGGCGATCGTCTTCCGCAGCTAATCCCATGGCTGCTTCAATTTCACTCCAACAACCGCTGCCGGCTCCGCTGGCGCTGCAGTTGACCGGCATCACCAAGTCCTTCGGTTCCGCCGACTCGCGCACCGTGGCGTTGCAGCAGGCCGATTTCGACGCCCGCCTGGGCGAACTGATGATGTTGGTGGGTCCTTCCGGCTGCGGGAAAACCACCCTGCTTTCGATCCTGACCGGAACCCTCCGCGCCGACGCCGGCGAGAGCAACGTGCTGGGCTACCGGCTTGGCACGATGAGCCAGGCCGAGCTGACGCGTTTCCGCCGCGCACACATCGGTTTTATTTTCCAGGATTTTAACCTGATCGCCACCCTCAGCGTGTGGGAAAACGTGGCCGTTCCCCTGCTCATCCAGGGTTGCGGTCGCCGCGAGGCCGAGGCGCGGGCGCGGGCGATTTTGGCGCAGGTCGGCTTAAAAGGCCGTGAAGACGAGCCGCCCAAGCGCCTCTCCGGCGGCCAACAGCAGCGTATCGCTATCGCCCGCTCTCTCGTGCACGCGCCGACGCTGATCGTCTGCGACGAGCCGACCAGCGCGCTCGACAGCCGCACCGGCCAGCAGGTCATGGAGCTGCTCACGACCTTCGCCCGTGACCCGCGGCGCACCGTCATCGTGGTCAGCCACGACCCGCGCATTTATCGTTACGCCGACCGCATGGCTGAAATGGAAGACGGTCGCATCACCCGGGTGCTGGCTACCCCGGCCGCCATCGCCGCCGCCCACCCCTCGATTTAACACCATGATTCTTCTGCGTAAAATTTCCTTCTGGCTGTCCCTGGCCGGGCTGGTGTCCGCCGCCACGTTCGTCCTTTCATTTCGCACCCAGTTCAACCAGCCCGCGCCGCCGCCTCCCGTTGCCCCGCCGGTCAAGCCCTTTGCCCGGGGCGGGATCGGCGCCGCCGGGATCGTCGAGGCCCTGCGCGAAAACACCGCCATCGGCGTGCCCGTGTCCGGCCTGGTGACCCGCGTGTTGGTCGCCAACTGGGACCACGTCGAGGCCGGCGCGCCCTTGCTGCAACTCGACGATCGCGAGCTGCAGGCCCAACTGCTCACGCGAACCGCCGAGGTGGCAGTGGCCGAGGCTCAGCTCGCCGGCCTGCGCACCCAACTGGCACGGGTGGGCAAACTCACCGCCGCCGGGGCTGCACCGACGGAAAACTTGGAAACCCTGCAGGATACCCTGGTGGTTAACCAGGCGCACTTGACCGCCGCCCAGGCCGGCGTCGCCCAGACTCGGCTCCTGCTCGACCGGTTGACCGTGCGGGCACCGGTCGCCGGCACCGTTTTGCAGGTCAACACCCGCGCCGGCGAATTCGTCGCCGCCGGAGCCGCCACGCCGCCGCTGGTGCTCGGCGATCTTTCCCGGGTGCAGGTGCGCGCCGACGTGGACGAACAGATCGCCCCCCGGGTCAAACCCGGCCGCCCCGCCGTCGGTTACCTCAAGGGCGACTCGGCGCGCCCGATTCCGATGACCTTCGTGCGGATCGAGCCGTTTGTGGTGCCAAAAAAATCCCTGACCGGCGCCAGCACCGAGCGGGTGGACACCCGGGTGTTGCAGATCATCTACCAGTTCACGCCCGCCGCGGACCGTGCGGTGTACGTGGGGCAGCAGCTCGACGTGTTCATTGACGAGTGAGCCGGAGTGGGCGAGGCGTGCGGGCAATGCGCACGAGCTGCCAGGCCGAATGTAGCCCCTTTGTCCCGCGCCCGCAGTGGGTGCATTGACATGGTTTGGCCATCGACTGATATCGACCCAGTTAAAAAAGCCCGACTGCGGCGCAGGTCAGGCGCTTTTTTACCTGGATAAACCATGGATATCACCATCAAGAACTTGACCAACGAAAAGGGGCTCCTGCGTACGCTGATCGATGTTCTGCCTGATTGGATTTACGTGAAGGATGCCCAAGCCAGGAAAATACTGGCCAATGCCGCTGACCTTAAAAACATGGGGGCCAAGTCGGAAGCCGAGGCGCTGGGGAAGGATGATTATGCTTTTTTCCCCGATAAGATGGCGGCCGCTTTTTACATGGACGACATGGCCGTTTTGGGGAGCGGGCAGGCCATTGTTAATCGTAAAGAAAAGTTTGTCAGTCCCTCGGGTGAGGTGTGCTGGAGTTTGACCACAAAACTTCCTTTGCGCGATCGCTCGGGAAGCATCGTCGGCCTGATCGGCATCGGGCGCGATATCACCAAACAAGTTCAGATGCAGAAATCGGCACTCATGCTGATTGATGAAATCGGTTTGGCGATGAAGGCCGGGAAATTCGAGACGGCGAAGGACCTTCTTCCCATTCTAAAACAACGGGTCGAGAATGTCGGCCAAGACGATCAGTCCGCCCATTGATAATCGGCGCAGGTTTTTAGTTTGGGGAAGCGGGGTTTGACGTGGAGCCACGGCCTCGGCCGACCCCGTTGGCCGATTCTTATCCTGCGATCACGCGCGCCTTGCTGGAAAACATTGGCGTCGGACTGGGTAGGTGCCCATGACCTGTGCCGACATGGGCGTAAAAATCAAAGCCAACGACGACCGCATTCTCGCCATCGCCACCGCGGTGTTGCTCCTCAGCCGCGACGATTTGAGTCAGCGCGGCGCCACCCCCGGGCTGATCACACGTGCGCTGGCGGTTTATCGCACCGACTACGCCGGTTACAAGGCGCTGCATCCCCAGCGCGACCGGGCGGCGGTGAGCGACCTGAGCGCGTTGCCCCAGCAGGGGCGGCGCGAGGTTTACGAAAAGCTGCTCGCCGCAGTCGACGTGATTTTGGCGCGGATCGAGCGCAATAGCACCCAGTTCAGCAGCTTGTTGGAACTGGATAACTTTTTCGCCTTTAACCTGAAGCAGTTCGATTGAGCGAAGCGGCTAGCGGTGGTTTACGGGACGCGCTGCCGATGCGTTTCGGTTTGATTCGCCGTTTGCCAGCGACCGGTCCCGTAAAAGTTTTAAAAAACCGCTTGCCTTCCGGTTCGAAAACCTGATTTTCCACAACTCTTGTCAGTTCGTTGGGGCTGTTAGCTCAGTTGGTAGAGCGCCTGCATGGCATGCAGGAGGTCAGCGGTTCGACCCCGCTACGGTCCACCATTTTGGATAAAAGGCACCGGTTTTAATACCGGTGCCTTTTTGCTGTCCGCCCCTCGGGCGATCAATCGTCCCCTCGGGCTTTAAGTTACAGCTCCTGGCAGGCAGTAACATTGATCTTGGCTGATAGTGCCAAGGATTCTCTTAAGACGTAATAGGGGATTTTAACGCAAAGACGCGAAGGTCGCCCGAAGTGCGCCAAGTAAGCCAGGGAATTGCTTGGCGACCTTTGCGTCCCTTTGCGCCTTCGCGTTAAAACTCCGCTTCCGGATCCGCCAACTCGAAGGTTACTGCCCGTTACGGGCGAAAGCCGTCGCGCCAGGCTTTGCCGCGTTCGAGTCGGGTTCGCACTTCCGGCCAGTCGCGGTTGGCCAGGGCGGTTTGGAAGCCTTGCAGCTCGTCCTGAAACTGGCGCATCGCGCGCAGGACCTCGTCGCGGTTCTGCTGAAAAATCTCAATCCACATGGTGGCGTCGCTGGCCGCGATGCGCGTGGTGTCGCGCAGGCCGTTGCCCGACAGGTTGCGCCACTGCGGGTTTTTCGCTGCGAGAAAGGTGGCCAAACTCGTGGCCACCACTTGCGGCAGGTGGCTGACGTGGGCGGTGATCTCGTCGTGTTGGTCGGGCGAGAGCGTGGTCACTTCGCTGCCCAAGTCGCTCCAGAAGCGGGCAACCGTCGCGACGGCCGTTTCATCGGCGCCGTCCAGGGGCGTCACAAAGCAGACGCGTTTTTCAAACAGGGTTGGGGTGGCGTTTTCCCAACCGGTTTTTTCGCTGCCGGCCATCGGGTGGGCTCCAATAAAATGGGCGCGCGGGGCGAGCGCGGAGTGGCAGGCGCGACACAGTTCGCCTTTGACGCTGCCCACATCGGTGACGATCGCACCGGCGGGCAGGTGGGGCGCGATGTGCCGGGCCAGCTCGATGATTTTGTCCACCGGGGCGGCGAGCACCACCAGGGTGGCGTCGCGCACGGCGTCCGCGGTGGAGTCGGCAACGTGGTTAACCCAGGGTTGCTCGCGCAGTTTGAGGCGAGCGTCCGGCCGGCGGGCCCAGACGGTGATACGGTGGGCCAGCCCACGATCGTGGGCAGCACGGGCGACCGATCCACCCAGCAAGCCGGGGGCGAGGATGACGAGGTTTTCCAGCACGCACTTGGTGAAAACGCTTAGCTGGGGGGCTGTCGAGTTTATCGGCGTGGGGCAGGGGAACACGTTGCAATTCGCGCCTCGGCTCCTTTGCTCTGCGTTTTACCGATTTTACCCTTATGGCGGCTCATCGTTCAAAACATCGCATCGAGGCATTCTGGCAGGCGGGGCGGCTTTGGCTGCTGGTCGGAGTCGGGCTCGCCGCTTTGGGTGGGCTGTTTTACTTTCTGGCCACCGTCGGGCCTAAACGCGTCGACCCATCGGCCAGTGTGAGCAGCGCACTGGAGGACCCGGCGATGGTGCGGTTGTCGGACGAGATCGGTGAATTGGAGCGTAAATATCGCCAGGCTGCCGACGCCAAGCTGAGCACCGAGGATGCGAGTGCCGCGTTGACCCAAGCCGTCGCGAAACAGAAGGAGTTGCTTCGCACCTTTACCAAGGCGGGTTTGGACCAATCCAGCCGGCTGTCGCGGTTGGAGAGCGAGCTCGATGGCGTGCGGGCGAAGGAAACGGTGACGCAGGTCGACCGCCTGCAAAGCGACGGCGAGGAGCTTTTGGGGACGGGAAAAGTGGACGCAGCCGGGGAAATGCTCCGCGAGGCACTGCGCTTGCAGCAGGAGATTAACCGCAGTTCGGCCAATTCCCGTTACAAAAACTACGTGCGCGAGACGGCGTTAACTCAGGCCGTGGCCGCAGTCGATGCCGCCCCGTTGCGCAAAGAAAAGGACACCTTTTTGGCGGCAGCTCGCCAAGCGGTCAGCGAGCAACGCTGGGCTGACGCGCTCACGGCCTACACGGCGGCGCGCGATGCCCAGGCGCGCATCAACCGTGAGTATGGGAGAACTCGTTACGCCGACCTGGCCGAGGCCGATCGCCTTAGCGCGGAGATCGAGTCGCTCAACGCTGCGGGTATCGCCACCGAGATCGACGTTAAGTCCAAGGCCGGCGATGCGGCGATGGCGCGGGGGCAGGCGGCCGAAGCTGCGGCGCGTTTCGCGGAAGCTGGAACGTTGCAGTTGCAGGTGAATCAGAACTACCCGCGCAGCCGGTTCGTTTCCTCGCAGCTCATCGAGAACCTGGAGGTCAAACGCCAGACGGCACTCTCGTTTGATTTAGCTGAAGCGATCGCCGGCCTCGACCGCGAGATCACCGCGCACCTGCGCAAGCGCCAGGTCGTGGCGGCGGACCAGCAGCTCACCTTGATTGCACCCAAGTTAGAAAAAATTGCAGCCGAGTACCCCAAGAGCAACCGGTTGGACGGGGCCTTGCGCACCAAATACGCCTACTTGGCGCTGCGCCGGGAAAATTTGCGTGCGCTCCAGGATGCCGTTTACGACAACCTGCTGCCCTTGCCGGGCGTGGCCGAGCGCCAGATGCTCGCGACCGAGGTGCCGCAGTCCCTCTTTGTTTTGGTCATGAATACCAACCCCAGCCGGAATCCCGGCCGGGCGTTGCCCGTGGACTCGGTGAGCTGGACGGATGCGCAGGAGTTTTGCACGCGCCTGGCATGGCTCCTGGGCCGGACGGTGCGGTTGCCCACGATCGAGGAGTTCCGGTTGGCGCTGGGTGAAGTCGGCCGCGAGGGGTGGAGCAGTGAGAACAGCGGTGGGCGCAGTCATGATGCGGTCCGCAAGCAAGCGGGGTCGGACGGTTTCGTGGACTTGCTGGGTAACTTGGCCGAGTGGGCGTCCGCTGAGGCGCTGACGGATCAGGCGCAGATCTTTGGCGGCAGTTATCTGGATGCGCCCGCAGTTCTCGCCAAGGCGCCCGTAGAATTGCGCCTGAAGCGCGACCGGGCCCGCCACGTTGGGCTGCGCCTGGTGGTCGAATAAAGTGCGCTTTCCCAGCAAGTCGGATGGGAGCGCGGGCGGGACTGCGACGCGGTGGAATCGGTTAAAACGCTGGTTTTGAAATCTCTTAAATTCGCGCTTGCACTCGGGGGTGGAACTCGGCTTTTTGACTCCTCCACAGCGCAGCCTTAGCTCAACTGGATAGAGCATCTGACTACGAATCAGAAGGTTTGGGGTTCGACTCCCTAAGGTTGCACCACTTTTTTAAGCCCGTTATTCACCACTGAGTAACGGGCTTTTTTGTGGGTGAATTAAGCGTTTTTTTTGACGCCACTGATAAGGCTGAGCTCAGCTCCCGCGTAGCGTTTAGCGCGTACTTTAACACTTCTCTTTGAGTTAATCACCATGTGTGCCGTTATAAGGGTATTCTTTCACCCCCTATGACTACCCTAACCTCGGTTGATCTCGCGGCGGCCTCCGTGCCCTTTAATCGCTTTTTCCAACGCGGCGTCGGCTCCTGCCACGCCTACCTCACCTTGCGCGAGGACTTCCGTGAACACGTCCGGCTGGCGCAAAAGGAAATCGGTTTTGGAGGCATCCGTTTCCACGGCATTTTTAGCGAATACGTCGGCGTCGTGCACCACGGTGAGGAGGCCGACGGTCCGCAACTTAACTTTCAAAACGTCACCAAGATCTACGAGTTTTTTGTGGCTCAGGGCATGAAGCCGTTCGTCGAGTTGGGCTTCATGCCCACGCGCCTGGCCAGCGGCGCGGAGACGATTTTTGATTACCGCGGCAATATCACGCCACCGAAGGATTGGGCGCAGTGGTCGCGGTTGGTCCGCCGGTTCGTGGCGCATCTGGTTAATCACTTCGGTGTCGCCGAGGTGCGCACCTGGCATTTCGAGGTCTGGAACGAGCCCGATTTGCACAACACGTTTTGGACCGGCTCGATGGCCGACTACTTTCAGCTCTACGCCGAAACCGCGCGCGCCGTGAAGGACGTAGATGAGCAGTTGCGCGTCGGCGGCCCTGCCACCTCCAAAACCATGTGGGTGCCCGACCTATTGGCATTCTGCGCCGAACAGCGCGTGCCGCTCGATTTCATCTCAACCCACCACTACTGCGTCGATGCCGACCTCGTGCGCGGCGTGCCGGATGGACCGATGTATTACCGCGGCATGAAAGGGATGGTCGGCGACGTGCAGCGGGTTCGGGAGCAGATCGCCGCCTCGGCTTTCCCCAACGCCGAACTCCATTTCACGGAATGGAACTCCTCGCCCGCCCACGAGGATGTTTATGGCAAGGACACCGCCTTCACCGCCGCGTTCGCGCTGCAGACCATCAAGGAGGTCTCGGGCCTGGTGGATTCCTACATGTGGTGGACGGTGAGCGACATTTTCGAGGAAAGCGGGCTGAGCCTGCGCCCGTTCACCGGTAAATACGGATTAGTTAACCAACACGGGATTAAGAAGCCCGTGTTTCATGCCTTTCGCTGGTTGGCGCGACTGTATGGGGAAGAGCTTGCGCTCTCGCATGGTTCGGCGCGGGCGACGCGCTCCACGCAGGGCGACGTGCGTATCCTCAGCTGGAATTTACCCGAGGTGATTGAAACCGATCTCGGGGGCGGGGATTGGCAGACGAAGGGTGCCCAACGCACGGATACCTTTGTGTTTAAAGGCCTGCATGGCCGGTACCGTATTCGCGTCTGGACGGTGGACGACCAGCGCGGCAATGCGCTCCATGCGTGGCGCGAGATGGGGGCGCCGGATTACCCTAAAGCGGCGCAAATCGCCGCGTTACGGGCGGCGGCCGAGCCGGTTTGCCTGCGCGACGAGGTGCAGGATTTCGCGGTGGGGCAGGGGGATTTCACCCTAACCCAGGTGTTGGCACCGTGCGCTTTGGTCTGTTGGGAGCTGGACCGGGTTTGAACCCGTTTCGGGTTCGAAGGCTGCTCATACCATTTCCTTGAAAGCGAAATGGTATCAGTGGCCGGGAAGGCGTGGTGATCGTGCCGGAAGTGGACGCCCGTAAGGGCCCCGGTTACCGTTACGAGCCGGCGTTTAAACCCGAACTCCTGAGTTGGTCGGCGCGATCTGGTGCAACCTGCTGTGCATCTGACCGTTCATTCATCCATTTGACTCCCTCCGGTCGGGCTCTTAGCCCCGCTCTGCTGAGCGGCCCATCTCCGCTGCGCTTCGTCACCGCTCTTGGCGAACCTCTACCTCAACGAGCTCGATCATGCGGTGAATGAGAAGTGCGAACAAAAGCCGACGATGGTGCGTTACGCCGACGACCTCCTGATCTTGTGCAAACCGGGTCAAGGGGCGGGGCTGCAAACGCGACTGAAACGGTGGCTGGAGGCACGCAAGCTAAAGCTCAACGAAGAGAAAATCCGACTGGTGGATACACGAAAGGAAGGCTTTGAGTTCCTCGGTTTTTCCGTCGCATGGCGGCAAGGCATGAAGAGCAAACGAAGCTATCCGCACGTGGAGCCCAGTGCGAAAAGTCAGGCCAAGTTACGCGACAAAGTGCGGATGGAGCTAGATGTGCGAACGCGCAACCAACCGGCGGTGGCGGTGGTCCGCAAGGTCAACCAAATCACTCGGGGCTGAGCGACGGCGTTTCATTACGGCAACAGCACGCACGTGTTTAGTAAGCAGCAGGTCTTTGTTCGTAACCGGCTACGCCGATGGCTGTGGCGAAAGTATAGCCGCACCCACGGACTCTTCGAGTTCTTCACCGACGACCGTTTGCATGGTCAATACAAACTATGGCACTGGCCGCTTACGGCGGCTTGGAAGCAATGAACTCCGCTGAAACCAAACCGAAAGAATGGGGACTCGGTAAGCCGTGTGCGGGAAAACCGCCTGCACGGTTCGACGAGGGGGCGAGCTACATTGGCGGGTTACCGCCACGCGGCTCTCTCTACTCTACTAAACCGCCCCTGCACGACGGCACGGAGTTGATTGACCGGGAAGATCGCGGCGACTGGCATCGCGTGGCACTGACGGATGGCTGCGAATGCTGGCTACCGCGCGCGCAACTCATACCATTTTGCATTCAAACGCATTAAAACCCGACCACTACCGTGATCACGTCAGTAGCGACCCATCATCCAACCTTAAAACACCCGGATTTTTAACCACTAATGAACACTAAGATACACTAATCAAGAAGCGACGAATCCCTTGTTTTTATTAGTGGGAATTAGTGTTCATTAGTGGTTAAAATGGATCGTTTGTATTTCTTTGATCGCGAAATGGTATCAGTTGGCAGCGGTGAAGCGGCAGCGCGCACTCCCCGTGGCCCTGAGCGTGAGCTCGTGGAGAGCGCAGAGGGGTGGGAGCGCCGAGCTCCAGCTCGGCTTTGCGGCTTTGGGCCTGCGATCGATCCGGCGGAGCTGGAGCTCCGCGGTCCATCCTCACGCTCAAGGCCACGCCAGAGCCCGCAGCCCGTGCTGATCCCGTGGCCCCGAGCGTGAGCTCGGGGATTCCCTGCGTTTCGCCGCCCTTTCGTGACTTCGTTTCACCAATCGTAGCGCAACCCTGCTCGGCTCCACCGGGGCGGGGCGGTATTGACGATTCCGCTGGCCGTGCGCCCCGTCTCAACTTCGGCATCGAACGCGTTTTCGATCGCTATAAAGCCTTCCCACCTTCGTCCAAAGCGGCGCGCCACACCGAAATCAACCGTCGCCGCCGGGGACAGGCGCAGGGTGTTTTCGTCGTCTTCATAAGCCGCCGACATCCATCGGGCCCGGGCGGTGAACTGGAGTTCCCACGGCGCTTTCCAGGTCGCGCTGGTGGTAAAAGTGTTGCGGGGGACCTGGGCGAGGCGGTTGCCGTCGAGTGCGGCGGGCGCCGAGGGGCCGGGGTTAATCACGCGGGCATCGGTGAGCAGGTGGGCGGCGCCTAGCGTAAGCGCGGCATGGGGGCGGGCGCGTACCGAGGATTCCACGCCGGCCACGCGGACGTGGTCGAGGTTGCGGCGTTCGCGGGTGTTGGCAGCGAGGGTGACGTTGGTCACAGCATCGTGGAGTTCGTTCACAAACGTGGTGACCGAGGCACCCAGCGGCGCGTCGGGCCTGCCGAGGTCGAAGCCGGTTTCGTAGCCGGTGAGCGCTTCGGGCGCGAGCGTGGGGTTGGCATTGGTGGTGACGGACCCAACGCGAAAGGGGCGGTAATACTCGTTGAGCGTGGGCACGCGGAACGACTGATACACCGAACCCCGCGCACGCAGCTCGGGCGTGGGCTGCCAGACAAGCCCTAGCGCGGGGCTAAACTCGGTGCCGCCTTGTGCGGCGAATTGTTGATCCAGCGTCAGCGCGCCGCTCTGCGTGTTGACTTCACGGCGGAAGCCTTGGGTTGTCTCCCAATAATCCACGCGGGCGCCGGCGCTGGCGCGCAGGGTTGAACCCAGCTGGTGTTCGTGACGGGCAAAGACGCCGGTAAAGGTTTGCTCGCCGCCGGCCCGACGATCGCGGGTGAAGTCATTGAGCGGAGCGGAAAATAAAAAGGCTTCCCGCGTCACCCCTGCCACGTGGCGGGCATCGAGTCCCATGGTGGTCATCGCGTCGTCGGTGGGCGTGCCCCAAGTCGCCGTCGCCCCCGCGCCTAGGGCCGTAGCGGGCACATCGTATTGGTTGCTCGCGGGAGTCTCGGCGGTGCGGGCGGCGTTCACCGCGCTAAAATAGGAGGCGAAGCTTTGGGCTTGGACGTAGGTGACAGCAGTCCAAGCAACTGGGCTCGCGTGCGCTTTGGCGGGCGAGTTGGCGAGCGTGGCAGAAAAAAAGCGTTCGTCGGTCGCGTTGCGCTGTAGTGGGGTGCCGTTGCCGCGTTTCTCGGCGTAGAGGCGGGCGGAGACCTTGAGGTCGATCGACTCGGTGAGCGCGTTGCGCAAGGTGGCCTGGGTGCGCTTGTAGTCGAGGTCGGCGCGGCGGTCGATGGCGCCAGGACCCCGCAGCAGGTAAGCGCCCGCGGAGGCAAAAGCCGCCGCGTCCACGGTGGCGCTGTGGCGGTCGTCGGCGGAGCTGGTGGTGACGGCGAGCTCGGCACCGCGGGTGTTGAAATCGCCGATGAGAGCTTCAACGGTGCCGTGGTTACCGGCGGGCGGAGTGGTGAGCAGTTGCACCGAGCCGCCCAGTGACGCGTTGCCCCAGACACTGGAGCCGCCACCGGGTACGCTCTCGACCGCGGCGATCGAGAGCTTGGGCAACTTGGTCCACGCAACCCAGCCGCCAAAAGGATCATTAAGGGGGACGCCGTCGAGCAGGACCAGCGAGCGACTCGCGCCGCTCGGGCCGAGTCCCCGCAACGACACGCCCTGCGCGGTGGGGTTGGCGGTGAGGCTACCGCTCCGGCGAAAAAGGCTAAACGCCGGAGCCGCGCGCAACGTGTCGTCGAGTGCGAGAGCAGGCGAGGCGCGCAAGTCGGCAGCCGTGAAAACCGTGGCGGTAACCGGAAGCGTGCTCACGGGTTGCGCGGAGCGACTAGCGGTCACGATCATAGGCGCCAGCGCGATTGCGGGCAGGTCCGCGGGTTCCGGGGCGGCTCGTCCACCCGCTGCGAGCGCGGCCGAGCTAACGCTGGCAATGAGTAAAGTTATGCGGGATGCTTTCAATTTTCTGCGAAGCTCTTGGTGGTTCCTCGGCGGTTTCAGTGGGCAGTGTCCAAACCATTGGTCACAAAAAGCACCAAATACCACAAAAACGCACCGAGCACGGACGAGGCCTACTCGGGAAAATCCCCCGAATAATTTAGCCGCAAAAAAGCGCAGAAGTCACAAAACCCGAAAGCGATCCGGTATTAACCACTCATGCTATACCATTTTGCATTCAAACGCATTAAAACCCGGCCACCACCGTGATCGCGTCAGTAGCGACCCATCATCTAACCTTAAAGCAAATGTAGTTTTTTAATCGCTAATGAATAATAAGATACACTAATCAAGAAGCGTCGGATTCCTTGTTTTTTTTAGCGGCTATTAGCGTTCATTAGTGGTTAAAACGGTTGGTTTGTATATCTTTGAACGCGAAATGGTGTTAACTCATCGGCACTAATAAAGCAGTCCGGATTAGTGACTCTTAGGGGGCAGGAATAAGCTGAAATTCCGGTTAGGGTTGGTCTTGAATCGTGATTCGGCACGGACGACACGGAGGTCGTCCCTAGTGTGCCCGGCATGGGAGTGAACTAAACATATGAAATGAAATATTCGGGAAAAGTGACAACAACCGTAGCCAAGACCAAGGCGGGAGCCGCGAGGCACTCAGCACGAAAGAAGGTGGAGGCAAAAGTCCGACCGTAGGAACACGAACAGGCAGAGAGGCCGCGATGCGGGCGACAAGCGTGCTAGGAAACGCGAAGTCCAACCGTCACCGAAAGACGCATCGGGTAGAGCCTGGCGGCCCGGATGGAGAGTTCACGCACCTTACCCGGGGAGACCTGCCAAGCGAAAGCGAGGCAGGAGTCAGCAAAGGCCGTAGTAGCGAAGAGATCCGCGTAACGGCGGGAGGAGCGAAGGGCCGAAGAGACGGAGAAACGCGGATCGCCAGAAGCCCCCGAGGCAATGGGCGGGAAGGTTTCCGAAACGAAGCGGGCGTGACAATTACGGTCGCCACCCGAAGCGGTGCGAGCGGACTGGACGGATGGATAGCCGTTTGGAACGTGAGCGCGGGAGCCGAGTCCGGCAACGGGCGGCGGAAGGGAAAACGATGAACGCGAGTGAAACGCCGATGGTGACGATGGAAGAGGTTCTGTCGGCGGAAAACCTAAACGAGGCCTGGGTGAGGGTGAAAGCCAACGCCGGGGCTGCGGGAGTGGATGGGCGAACGGTGGCACAAACCGCCGAGCTGATCTGCGGGCACAAGGAGGAACTGCTGGAGCTGCTGGTTGCTGGAAACTACCAGCCCAAGGCGGTGAAAGCGGTGGATATCCCGAAGGCCAACGGAGGGGTTCGCCGGTTGGGCATACCGACAGTGCTGGACCGCTGGTTGCAGCAAGCCATCCACCAAAAGCTCGGCCCCCTGTGGGAGTGCGAGTTTAGCGAACACAGCTACGGCTTCCGGCCAAACCGCTCCGCGCACGACGCGGTGCGGGCGGCCCAAGCCTACGTGCAAGCGGGCAAAAGCCATGTCGTGGACATTGATCTAAAGGCCTTCTTTGATCACGTGAATCACGACCGGCTGATGCACCTGGTCGGGCGCAAGGTGCGCGACAAGCGCATCCTGCGGCTGATTGGGGAGATATTGCGCGCGCCCATGAGACTGGCCAGTGGCCAAGAAGAACTACGCCGGGAAGGCACGCCGCAAGGCGGGCCCCTCTCGCCGCTACTGGCCAATATCTACCTGCATCCGCTCGACACCGAGCTGGAGAAACGCGGGCTGTCGTTTGTGCGTTATGCCGACGACATCGCGATCTTCTGCGCAAGTGCGAGGTCGGCGGAGCGGGTGGAGGCCAGCGTGACCGCGTGGATTGAACGCGAGCTGAAGCTGCCGGTTAACCGGGCCAAAAGTGGCAGTGGTCCCAGCGATGGGACCGCGCTGCTCGGCTTCCGGTTGGAAAAGGACGGCACGATTCGGCTGGCGCCGAAAAGCGTGGACCGCCTCAAGGCCAAAGTCAGGGAACTGTGGGACGCACGCCAAAGCCTGACGAGCGAGGAGCTGCGAGAGCAGTGGCTGCGATACATTAACGGATGGTGGGGTTACTTCCGGCTGACCGAGAGGCGCTGGGATGTGACCGACCTATCCGGCTGGATACGCCGCCATATGCGCAAATGCTTCTGGCAAAGATGGCACCACCCAAGGGGGCGACTCAACGCCCTGAAGCGGCTTGGACTACGAGGAGAAATCCTCGGCATGGCCTACAGCGCGAAAGGAGCGTGGGCGATCGCCCGGCACTGGGTGATGACGAGTGCGCTGAAGAACAAGACGCTGAAACGCTATGGGTTTACCCTGCCGTGGGAAACGGCGACGACATAGGTCGTCCTCCGACTCAACCGCCGGATGCGGAAAACCGCACGTCCGGTGGTGTGGAAGGCTCACGGGGCGCAATCCCCGTGAGCCCATCCGATCTTGCCAAACCATGCGTGGCTACGCGGTCAGCTTCCGGTGGTTTTCCTCGGCGCCATGGTTTCGGCTCTTGCCAGTGCGCGGGGCGGGGCGTTGGAGTCGGCGTACTATGGCTCTCTTCGGTTCCCTTGCCACCGTTCGCACCCAACTCGTCGACCGTCCTGCGTTTCGCACGGCGCTCGCCTACGTCGAGGAAATCCTCTGTCCCGGCTCGCCGGCGCACGCGCGGCTCCAAGCCGTGGCTTCGGGCGATACGGTGCGCGTTGAGTTGGGCGATGGAATCTTCGCCCTCGAACAGGCCTACGTAGCTAAACCGCGCGTCGACGGGCGCTGGGAGGCGCACCACGTTTACGTCGACGTGCAAGTGGTCGTCAGTGGCGACGAATTGATGGAGGTGACCGAGGTTTCGCGGCTGAGCGTGGCCGAGGATTTCACGCCTTCGAAAGATCTGCTGTTTTTTGGCGACTACGCCGAGGGCTCGGTGCTGCGGGTACGGGCGGGCGAAATCGCGGTGTTTTACCCGATCGATGCGCACAAGCCTTCGCTGGCCTCGGGCGTGCCTGCCGCGCTGGTGCGCAAGACGGTCGTCAAGGTGCCTGTCGCCTCCGTCGCGTGAACTACCGCCATCACTTCCACGCAGGTAATTTTGCCGACGTGGTCAAACACGCCGTGCTGGTGCGGATCGTGCGCGCGATGCAGGCCAAGGAGCGCGGGTTCCTTTATGTCGATACCCACGCCGGGCGCGGGCGCTACGACTTGGCCACGGCTGCGCGCGGTGATACCTTGGAGCGCACGCCCGAGTGGCCTGCAGGCATCGGCCGCCTGTGGGCGCGCACGGGCCTGCCTGAGTTACTCGCCGACTACGTGACTCTCGTGAAAAACTACGACCAGCAGTTGGGCAACTTGGAGCCGGGCCCCGGGCCGCGGTTTTATCCGGGATCGCCGCGTTTGGTGCGGGAGTTGGCCCGGCCGCAGGACCGGTTAACCCTGTTCGAAAAGCACCCCGAGGAAGCCGAGGCGTTGCGCATCGAAATGCTGCGTTTGGGGTCCGTCGGTATCCAGGAAGCGGATGGTTATACCGGCCTGCGCGGGCAGTTGCCGGCCAAGGAAAAACGCGCGCTGGTGCTGATCGATCCGCCCTTCGAGGCGAAGGACGAGTTTGTGCAAATCGTCCGTGCGGTGGGCGACGCGCTGCGGCGGGCTCCGGCCACTACGATTATGGTTTGGTACCCGTTGACCGAGCGGGCGCGCGTTGATGCGTTTTTTGATGATCTGCGGATGCTGGAGTTGCCGCCGACCTTTGCGCTGGAGCTGACCGTGGTCGGGCCGGCCCATCCGATGAAGATGAAGGGTTCGGGGCTGGTGGTGATCAATCCGCCGTGGAAACTGGATCAGGAATTGGCGCCGGCGGCACGCTGGTTGGCCGAGGCGCTGGCGCAGGATGAAGGCGGCCGGGCCGAGTTCCACTGGTTGGTCCGCGAGCGCTGATTCCCGTGGGGCGCGGCGCGGGCCGCGCGCGGCAGAAGCGGCACGTTACAGGGAGTGGCGGGAGATGACTTGCGGGGCGGTTCGTGCCGTGTAGTTTCCACGCCTCCTATGAAAACTCTTCTCCGTTTCGCTCTTATGGGTTCGGTAATCTGGGTTGCGCCGTTGGGCCTGACCGCCGCCACTCCGGTGGCCCCCGCGGCTGCTCCCGTCGCGCCTGCGCCAGGTGGTTTTTCCATTCAGCAACTGTCCGAAGGCCTCAAGGCTGGTCTCGGCTCGATGATCTCGCAGTCCCTCGGCAGCGGCACGCTGACCGTGACCCCGCCCCCGGCGTTGGCCAAGATCCAGACCGCGTTGAGCAAAACCGGCAATGCTGCCGCTGGGGCCGGTTTTGAAGAGGCGCTGAAGGCGGCGGTCGCCCAAGTGTCACCTCAGGTGGCCGGCCTGCTGAAGAGTGACTTGTCGGCGGTTAAGCCGGAAGACGCCCAGGGGCTCTTGGCGGGTGGGCCGGATGCGGCAACGAAGTTTTTGCAGCAAAAGATCGGGCCGAGTCTGCGCGAAAAACTGTTGCCGCTGGTGAAGCAGGCGACGGCGTCCTCCAGCACGGCGGCCAAGGCCAAGGAGATGCTCGCGCTGGCCGGACCGTTCGCGGGTATCGCTGGTAACAAGGCGGTTAACGACCTCGACGGTTATCTTTGTGATCAGGTGCTCGCGCAGAGCTTCGCGTTGGTAGCCAAACAAGAGGCCGCAGTGCGCGCCAACCCGGCGCTGCTCAAGGACAGTCCCCTCGCGCAGAAGGTTTTCGCCGCGTTCAAGAAGTAAGGGACTTTGGGGTGGGATTGAGGGGAGTGAACTCGATTCGCAGGCGTGCACGGATTAGCGGGCATTGCTTTGGCTGGTAAATTTCCGTGCCACGCAGGGCGGCTCGTGACGTCTTGGCCTGCGCCGAAGTCCTTGAAAAAAGGAGTGGCGTCGGCGCGGGCGGCCTTATGAAGTTAGCCCTCACATGAACCCTGTTTTTAAGCTGTTACTCGAAGGCGGACACCTTTCCACGGCCCAGATGGCGCAAGTCGTCGGGCTGTCCGAAGTCGAAGTTCAACAGCACCTGGAGCAGCTGAAAAAAGATAAAATCTTCCTCGGCTGGCGTCCGGTGCTCGACCTTTCCCGTGAAGGCGCCGGTGTCGCCGTTCGCGCGGTCATTGAGGTTAAGGTGACCCCTGAGCGTGGCGGTGGTTTTAACCGTCTTGCCGAGCGTCTGGCGCGCTTTGACGAGGTTGAGTCCTGCTACTTGATGTCGGGCGGTTACGACCTGCTTGTCATCGTGGATGGCGCCAGCCTGCAGAAGGTCGCCGGGTTTGTGTCGGAAAAACTTTCCACCCTCGAAGGAGTGCTCTCCACCAGCACCCATTTTATGCTCCGCTCCTACAAGGAGGGCGGCTTTTTGATTGAGCAAAACGAGAGCACGTCGACCCGGCTCACAGTCGCCCCTTAAGTTTAACGTTATCCCATGAGTTCTGACTCCAAACGCTGGGTGGCGAGCCATGTGGCTGCGCTGCCCAAAAGTGGCATTCGCGATTTCTTCGAGTTGGTGGCCAAGATGAAGGGCCAAGACGTGATCTCCCTCGGTGTGGGCGAGCCCGATTTTGTTACCCCTTGGCACGTCCGAGAGGCAGCCATCTACGCACTCGAAAAGGGCAAGACCTACTACACGTCCAACTTGGGCATGATCGAGTTGCGTCGCGCCATCGCCGGCTACGTAACCGAGCACTTTTCGGTCAACTACCGCCCCGAGGACGAGATTCTCGTCACGGTCGGTGTTTCTGAGGCGATCGACCTCGCCCTACGTGCCTTGTGTAACCCGGGCGACAAGGTGATGTATCACCAGCCCTGTTACGTTTCGTACCACCCCAGCGTTGCGCTGGTGCATGCCGAGGGCATCGCGGTGCCGACCTACGCCAAGGACGGTTTCGCGCTCACCGCCGAAGCCTTACGCGCGGCGTGGGTTCCGGGCTGCAAAATCCTTATGCTTAACCTGCCGTGTAACCCCACCGGTGGTACGTGCAGTTTGGAGCAATTGACCAAGATCGCCGAATTTTGCCGTGAAAAAGACCTGCTGGTTTTGAGCGACGAGATTTACTCCGAACTGACCTTCGACGGCGTGCACACGAGCATCGCGAGTCTCCCCGGAATGGCTGAGCGCACGATCTTCCTGCATGGCTTCTCCAAGGCCTTCGCGATGACCGGCTGGCGTATCGGCTACGCCTGCGGCCCGGCCCCGCTGATCGACGCCATGATGAAGGTGCACCAGTACACCATGCTGTGTGCCTCGATCATCGCCCAGGAGGCGGCTCTCGAAGCGCTCCTGCGCGGCTGGGACAGCGTCTGCAAAATGCGCGATCAGTACCACCGCCGCCGCGATCTGGTGGTGCGCCGCTTCAATGAAATCGGGCTGACCTGCCATTCGCCGCGCGGGTCCTTCTACGCCTTCCCATCGGTCGCCCAGCTGGGAATAACTGAGAAGGACTTCGCGGTGGGCTTGCTGCAGCAGGAGAAGGTCGCAGTGGTTCCAGGTAATGCCTTTGGCGTTAACGGAATCGGCCACGTTCGCGCGTGTTTTGCGACCAGCTACGAACAGCTGATCATCGCCTGCGACCGCATGGATCGCTTTGTTCAGGGCGTCAAAAAATAGGCGCCCGCCCTCTTGGCCCCGCGCGTATCCACTTAAGGCATTTTGGGCAAAATCCCGCTCCGGCTCACGCTGGGCGGGCTTTTTTTGCTGCGTTGCGAGCAGCGTTCCAACCCCGGCGTTGCTTCAATCGGGCGAATCGGCTCCGTTGGGATCCGGCCAACATTTTTCATGAATAAACTTTTCGTTTCTTTGCTGTGGGTGGTGTGTGCGTTTGTTCCTGTTGGGCTCGCCGAGGAGTTCAACGGCACGATGCAGTGGTCGGCGCGTATCGAGTTCCTAGACCCACAGATGGATATGGTTCAGTCGGCGATGAAAAACCCCGAGGTGCTCGCCATGTTGCTGCAAAATCCGCAGCTGCGCGGGATGCTCGAAAGCAAGCTGGGCCCCTTGAACGCCAACAGTGGTGCAACGAGTCTTTTTCCCACGGGGGGCACTTTATTCATCAAGGGCCAGCGGGCATTAGTAAAAACTGAGGGCGGTCTGGTTTCACGGGAAGTGTTGTCCATGGGCGATCAACGCACGGCTTATTCGCTCAATCGTCCTGCTCGTACTTACCAAAAAATAGCCGACTCGGCTGCGTCTGGAGCGGGTGCCGCCGTTAAGACCAAGGTTACCCGCACGAAGGACACCGCCGTGATCTTGGGCTATGCTTGTAATCGCTTCCTCGTTGAAGCCGATGACGCCGGAGCCAAGTCCCATTTCTCGGTGTGGACCACCACCGCGATTAAGGGCTTGGACGCCGCAGCGCTCAAGCGCCTGAGTTGGGGGCAAGCGGGCGCACCTGACTTTCTGGGTAAAATCGAAGGTGTGCCGCTGAAGATCGACGCGGTCACCCCTGATGCGAAAGTCGGCTTGGTTGCGACGAGGATCACGGTGGGGCCGGTGGAAGGCGCATTATTCGTCTTGCCTGCTGCGTTTAAGCAGGTGGCGTCTGATTAGGCCAATGGCCCCGATTGGGAATGGCCTGTTTTATTGCAAAAGACGCCGACTTACGAGGGGGCGCACAGCGTTGGGGATTACCGCTTCGCTGCGCGTTCTCTCTGCCTCAACCTAGTGGGCGTGCGCGGCGCCGTGAGCAGGGTGGGCCGGTGCTTCGTTGGCGGAATGAGCAGCTTGGGAAGGGGCCAGTTCAGGCAAAATCTCCACGCGGCCCGAATCTAGATCGTAGCGCGCGGCCACTACCTTGACCTTCCCGGTCTTGACTGCCTCGGCGATGATCGGGCCGCAGGTGCGCAAGGCGGCGGCGGTCATTTGGGCATGGGCTATTACGGCATTGTTCACCTTATCTCCGTCTTGCTCGCTTGTGGCTTTTACGGCCGGGGTAATACTTGCGACGATTTCGGCGATATGGCCTGGCGCATGGCCTCCCGCCACCGCTGCCGCCACCGCTCCGCAGCGCTCATGTCCGATGACCATGATCAGGGGAACGTTCAGGTGGTCGACTGCATACTCCATGCTGCCGATCACATGGTCATCGAGCACATTACCCGCGTTGCGAATTACGAATAAATCGCCGAGGCCCTGGTCGAAATAAATTTCTGGAGACAGGCGTGAATCAGCGCAGGTGAGTACGATTGCAAAGGGTTCTTGTTTACCAGCGATTTCCTTGCGGCGTGACAGGGTCTGGTCGGGGTGCCGTGCGCGGTCGCCCTCAAACCGCGAATTGCCCGCCATCAATAGTTCTAAAGATCCCTCTGCACGTGAGTTTTTCGGCGTCTGGTTCTTGGGGCCAGCGTTTAGGCTGAGCTGGGGCAGGCAAAGCAGGGCCATTAAGGCCACGCGAAATGGGGTTGAGCGAATAAGGCAGCGGTGGAGCATGGGAGCGAACTTTTGAAGTGGTTGGGTCGGCGCGCAGAGGAATGGGCGCCACTGTTCTAGCTGGCTCTGTTATGATCGGCTCAACGGGGTGAATCTTAAGCGGTAATCTTTTCGGGCAAGCGTTCCCGTAGCTTATAATTTCCTTGGGCTTTTGCGGCGAATTTTGTGCGGGGATAGGCGGCAAATGGGCACAAAAAAGCCCGCCGGTAAGGGCGGGCTTTTAAAGTGAAGGTGCTTGGGGCTTACTTGGCCTTAACGGAACCACGCTTGAACTTGTTGGTGAACTTCTCGACACGGCCGGCGGTGTCCACGATGCGCTTCTCGCCGGTGTAGGCGGGGTGCGAATCAGAAGTCACATCGCGCAAGACGATGAAGAATTCGACACCATCGATGACTTCCTTACGGGCGGACTTCATCGTGGACTTGGTTTGGAAGCGCTTGCCGCTCGAAACATCGAGGTAGCAAACGTTATTGAGGACGGGATGGCCTTCGGCTTTCACGGTATTAAATAGGGGGTTGGATTAACCTTGGCGGGCCTTGTAGCGAGGCTCGACCTTGTTGATGACGTAGATGCGGCCTTTGCGGCGGACGACTTGGCAAGCAGGGTGACGCTTCTTCGCGGATTTGATGGAGGAAACAACTTTCATAAAGGTTCGAAAACACTGCTGGCACGCGCCACTGTCAACGGAATTTTTGGGGGATTTTTACTCAATTCACGCTGGGGTCATCGGGTTCGTCGGCGAGCAGCTTCCACTCATCGTCGATCTGCGCGAGCAGGTCGCGCCAGAGTTGTTCATCGGGTGAATCTTCCAGCAGGTCGGCCACCAATGGGCTTACCACCCAAGTGTCCCGCTCCAGCTCTTCCTCGACTTGTCCGGCGGTCCAACCTGCATAACCGAGGAACGCGCGCATGTGCACACCCTCCTCGTTGACCAGTTCCTCCGCTCGCTGCGGGTCAATGCCGAACATGAGTTGAAATCCATCGCCCTCGGGATTGGGCCGCCACACGCATAAAATCACCTGGGTCGGCTCCACGGGACCGCCAGCGAAGAGCGGCACTTGTGCCAAACCGCTCATGCCGAACTCGGTGTTGAGTTCACCGAGGCATTGGTCGAGAGGGCGGTTCAACACCACGCCCATCGCCCCCTCGCTGTCATGGGAGGCGATGAGGATGACGGAGTGCTTGAAGTTGTCGTCGCGCAGAGAGGGATGCGCCAAGAGCAATGATCCACCCAGTTCGGACGAAGATTGGGGATTACGAGCGGTCATCGGTAATTAAATAGCTCAGTTGCAGGCTCAAAGTTTCAACACCGTCACGTTGGCGTCCGCTAACAGCGGGCCGACCAATGGGTCGTTGTTGTAATCCTCGCGGTAGCGGATCTCCGAGATGCCGGAGGCGGCGAGGATTTTGGCGCAGTTAATGCAGGGGAAATGGGTGACGTAGGCGATGCTGCCTTCGACCGAACTGCCGCGGCGGGCGGCGTCGGCAATGGCGTTTTGCTCGGCGTGCACGGTGGCTTGCTCGCGTCCCTCGCGCAGGCGCGAAAGGTGCGGGGTGCCTGGCAGAAAGCCGTTGTAGCCGGCGGCGATGAGGCGGTTTTGGCGTTCGCCGCCGCTCACGATGACGCAGCCCACATGGAGCCGTTCGCACGGGGAGCGCGTCGAGATGAGCACGGCGGTGGCCATGAAATAATCATCCCACGAGGGGCGCTCGGTGAATTGTCGGGTGGCTTGGGCGATTAGATCAACCGCGGAGCACGTTTCGCTCATAGGCCCAAGCGGTAGCCCGCGTTTTGAAAATTGCCACCCTGAATCCGCAGCCCCATCAACCCGCCATGCCTACTCTGCAAGACCTCGTGACCTATTGCGACGAACGGACCCGGCGCTCCGCCTATAAGGATGCGCCCGGCGCCTTTAATGGCCTCCAGTTGGCCAATCGCGGGCGTGTCACCAAGATCGGCGCGGCTGTCGATTCCGGCGTGGATCCCTTCCGGCAGGCGGTCGCCGCCGGAGTGGATTTTCTCATCGTGCACCACGGCATGTATTGGGACATGCCCCGGCCGCTCACCGGCCCGGCCTACGAACGCGTTGCCACGCTCATCGGCGGCGACTGCGCGCTTTATAGTAATCACCTCCCGCTCGACGGGCATGCTCAACTGGGCAACAACGCCCTGCTCGCCCGCCAGCTCGGGCTTGTGCCTGAGCGCCCCTTCCTGGTGCGCGACGGTGAAGCCATCGGGCGTATCGCGCCCTACGCGGGCTCGCGTTCGGCCCTGCGTGCGCAACTCGAAAGCCTCTACGCTCGCGTCATTGCGATTGAATACGGCTCCACTGAGCCCGCCGCCGTGGCCTTTTGCAGCGGTAGTGGTAACAGCGCCGTCCCCGAGTTACTGCCAGCCGGCGTTGATACGCTCGTCACCGGCGAATTACGCGAGGAGTGGTTCAATACCGCCCAGGAACAGAAGCTGAATCTGTACCTGTGCGGCCACTACGCCACTGAGGTTCACGGCGTAAAAGCGCTTGCCGCCGAATTGGCTGCCAAGTTCGACCTGCCCTGGGAATTCATTGCCACCGACAATCCGCTCTGAGGCGTCACCTCAGCGCTTCCGCCCCGCTCTCATGGCTCATCACGACGACCTCCGGCGACTGGAACCCGAGTTGCTCGATTCGCTTCCGCCGGATCACCCCGACGCGCTGCAAAGTCGGCGCGACCTGCGGGTGATCAACCGACTGATGCGCAACGCGCGCTGGTTCCGTTCGACCTTGGCCAAGCACCTGCAGCCCGACGAACGTGTGCTCGAACTCGGTGCCGGCACGGGCGAATTAGCCCGTTTCCTGCGTCCGGTAGCTCCGTTGATCGACAGCATCGACCGCGTACCCGCGCCACCGATCTGGCCATCTCAGGCCCGCTGGCATCAGGCCGATATCGAGCACTTTAGTGGCTGGGGTGACTATCCCGTCGTGATCGGCAACCTCATCCTCCATCACTTTAGCGACGATGCCCTTCGTAAACTCGGCTCGGCGCTCCAGCCGAACGCCCGACAGCTGATTTTTAGCGAGCCTACGCGTAAACGCTTCAACCAACACTTCTGGCGGATCGCCGCGCCGCTAGCCGGTGCGAATCGAGTTACCCGCCACGACGGTTACGTGAGCATCGCCGCCGGCTTTCGTGGCGACGAACTACCTCACGCGCTCGGCCTTGATCCCGCGCTCTGGCAGTGGCGGGTAACGACCACGCTGTTGGGCGCCTACCGGTTAATCGCCCAACGCCGTTCCTGATGTCGGCGTCACCACAGCCGATTCATATCGCCGGCGGCGGCTTGGCCGGCCTTTCGCTCGGCCTCGCCCTGCGGCGTAACGGCATTCCGGTTACAATTTTTGAGGCGGGCGTTTATCCCCGACACCGCGTTTGCGGTGAATTTATTACCGGATTGTCTGCCGGCACCATCGACCGCTTGGGGCTGTCGCCCTTTCTAAGCGACGCCCAAGCGTACCGTGAGGTGGCGTGGTTTTGGCACGGGCAAGCGCTGCGTCGCCAGACGTTGCCCTCACCGGCCTTGGGCCTGAGCCGCTTTGCACTCGATCAGCGGCTCGCCGCAGCCTTCACCAGCGCCGGGGGCGACCTACGCACGCGCAACCGCGTTGACCTCGATGACGCACCCGCTGGGCGCGTCTTTGCCACCGGTCGCCGTCCAGCCCTTCCGGAGTGGATCGGCTTAAAATGTCACGCCCTCAAGCTGCCCCTCGCGTCCGAGCTGGAACTGCACCTCGGTGACCACGCCTATGTGGGGCTCTGTGCGGTCGAGGACGGGCGCGTGAACGTCTCAGGTCTTTTCCGTCTGCGTGGCGGCCTCGAGCTTTCCCGTGAACTCGCTTTATCCGCCTACCTGCGCGCGAGCGGACTCGTCGACCTCGCTGATCGGCTCGCCAACGTCGCGATCGATCCAGCTTCGTATTCCGCCGTTGCCGGTCTCGGTTTTTCGAAACCCTACACTCGGCCCGATCGCCTGGTGATCGGCGACACCTACGCGATGATTCCGCCTTTCACCGGACACGGAATGGCCATGGCGTTTCAAAGCGCCGAGCAGGCGCTGGACCCGCTGATTTCCTGGTCGCGGGGCGAGTCGTCATGGGATGAGACGATCACCACGGTCCAGCAGCGGCTCCGGCATCTTTTTCGGGTTCGGTTGTCGGTCGCCTCGTCGCTCCACCCGTTTCTGGTCGCTCCCAGCGGCCAGCGCACACTAGCACTCGCCAGCCGCCTCGGCGTGTTACCGCTTCGCCCGCTTTATCAACTCACTCACTAAACGCTCCGCTTTCCGCGCATGTATCTCCAAGCCCTCGCCACCGCCGTGCCAACCACCTCCCTGACGCAACCGGAGTGTTGGGAACTCCTGGCGCAGTCCAACGCCCGCAAGCGGCTCTCGGAGCGTTCGCAGCAGATGCTCGAAGCGGTGCTCACCGGTGACAGCGGCATCGACCGGCGGCACTTCTCGGCGACCGACCTCGATGCGATTTTCGACAACACGCCAGACCAGCTTAACGCCGCCTTTCGAGAAGCCGCGCCCCGCTTGGCCGGTCAAGCGCTCACGACCGCTCTGGAGCAAGCCGGCCTGCGCGCGAGCGAACTCGACGCGCTGCTCATTTGCACCTGCACCGGCTACCTGTGCCCCGGCGTTTCCAGTTATGTGGCCGAGCAACTTGGCCTGCGTCCCAACGCCTTTCTTCAAGATATCGTCGGCCTGGGGTGCGGGGCGGCCGTCCCCACCTTGCGCGCCGTCAACGCCGTGCTGGCCGCCCAACCGGGTGCCACCGTGGCCTGCGTGGCGGTTGAGATCTGCTCGGCGGCTTTCTTCATCGACGACGACCCCGGAGTACTGATTAGCGCGTGTCTCTTCAGTGATGGCGCGGCGGCAAGTATCTGGCGCGCGAAACCCAAGGCCGGCTCGGCTGCGGTACGTTGCCACGGTTTTAACACCCTTCATCGACCCCAGGACCGCGACAAACTCCGCTTCGAGACCCGCGATGGTAAGCTGCGCAACCTCCTTCACAAAAGCGTGCCCGCTCTCGCGGCGGACGCGGTCTCGCACCTGCTCGCCGACGAGCCGTTTGGCACTCCACCACCCACCCAAATCATCGCCCATCCCGGCGGCCGCGAGGTGATCAAAGCGATTGAATCGGTGCTGCCCGCATATCCGCTCGACGCTACTCGGCGCGTGCTACGCAACCACGGCAACATGAGCAGCCCCTCGGTGCTCTTCGCTTTGGCCGAGGCGTTGCGCGTTGGCCGACCCGAACCTGAGCGCCACTGGTGGCTGGTCAGCTTCGGTGCCGGCTTCAGTGCTCACGGCTGCCGAATCACCGGCGCGTGAAAGAAGGCGTGACGCCGTCACGCGTTGTCTATTAGTGCCTTGGGTCTACCGATGAAAACCATCGCCATTCTCAACGGCCCCAATCTCGACCGCCTCGGCAAACGTGAACCCGAGATCTACGGCCACACGACCCTTGCCGACTTGGAGGCGTCCCTGCGCGCCGAGTTCTCGGGCGTGGCCAAGCTCGACTTTTTCCAGTCCAACCACGAGGGCGCGCTCATCGATAAAATTGGGGCGCTCGCCGATGCGAAGCTCGATGGTATCGTCATCAACGGCGCCGCTCTCACGCACACCAGTGTTGCCCTGCGCGATGCCTTGGCCGGCGCGCACATTCCCGCCGTGGAAGTGCACATCTCCAATATCTACAAACGCGAAGAGTTTCGGCACACCTCGTTGACTGCGCCGATCGCCTTGGCGGTCATCAGCGGGCTCGGGCTTGAGGGCTATTTCGCCGCCGTGCGGTTTTTGCTGAAACGGTGAGCACCCCGGCCCCCGACGAGTTACGGTGGTTTGTTTGCCACACCAAGCCGCGCTGCGAAAAGAAACTCGCCGCGTTGCTGGTGGCTGAAAAAATCGAGCACTACCTGCCGACCACGGAGAGTGTTAAAAACTACGGCCCGCGAACCAAGCGCTTCACCAAGCCGCTTTTCCCTGGCTATGTTTTTGCCCAAGTCGTTCTGGAAAACAAAGCCCGTATTTATCAGCAGGACTTGCTCGCCCGAGTGATTCCCGTGGGTAACGAGTCACAGTTTCTGCGCCAAATGGCCGATGTGCGTGCGATGGTGGCTTCGGGCTTCGAAATCAGCCTGCGCCCCGTTATGGAGCGCGGGACCCGCGTCAAGGTGGTCAGTGGCCCGTTGTGGGGCCTGGAAGGCGTGGTCGATGACCCTGCGAGCCCCAAGGGCATCATCGTGGCGGTGGACGTTCTCCAGCAGGGCCTGCACGTGTGCATCGCGGCGGATTGCCTCGAAATCCTCGCTTAGTTTTCCCCTCTTACGCTTTGATCGTTCAAGTTTTGGGTCACGGCAGAATGGCACTTAGTTAAGGGGTGTGATCGTCATTTTTCGGTTAAGGCGCCCCTTCAGGGCTTGCGTCCTTACCCATTGATTCCTAGGGCGTTGCCCTAGGCTGCGTTAGAATGCCCCGTTGGGGCGCTCCGGCCTAACTAAGTGCCATTCGGGTCACGGCATCCTTGAGCTCACGCTCAAGTCTGGAGTTTGGCCTCTGACTAGTTGGCCCGGAGAAGGCCGTAGAGATAAATGGGGCGTCGGGCCCATGGGAAAAAGCGTGGCCATGAACGATGGTGTCGGACCATGAGCACCACCACCAAAGTTCAGCGCATCATCCGCAAAAACAGTGAGCAGTGGTATGTGACATTACCCGCTTCCATCGCCCAGACGATGGGGTTCGCCAAGTCGGAGGCCGTCGAGTGGACCGTCACCGACGCGCATCATTTGGTCCTCTCACGCAGTCTGGTCGCGCCCGTTATGCCGGTCACGCCCGAGCTGGTGGACGTAGGCGTTAAAAAAAAGTCCAGTTGGGTTTATCCGATCGGCTGGGACGACTTATGAAACGGGCTTGTGCTGCGGCTTGCGCCGCCCCCGAGTGCGCCCGGAGACTGCAGGGGCATCTCATGGCGGCACTGGTTTCACCGTGCCGGGGGACTCTTACCAACCTGATTTGTCTGTGCGGGCGTGCCCAGCAGGACTGGACGGCCGACTACCGGTTGTATTCGCGTGACCGGGTGAAGCCGGCGGGGCTTTTCCGCACGGTCCTCCATGAGCTTGAGGTAAACCTGCCGGCGCTTACCCCGTTGGTGGCCGCCATCGATGACACCCTGGTACGCAAAACCGGGGTCAAGATCGACGGCGTCGGCTGGAAACGCGATCCGCTCGGCCCCGCGTTCCAAACCAACCTGGTGCGCGGCCAGCGCTATGTGCAACTCTCTGCGGCCTGGCCTGGTTCCGACGGACACGCCCGGATGATTCCGGTGGATTTCACCCACGCGCCGACGCCGCCAAAGCCGGGTAAAAAAGCCACTACCGACGAGGTTCAGCAGTACACGGAGAAGAAAAAACAGCAGCGGCTTAATGTCGTCGCGCTCGCCCGCATCCAGCAGCTTCGCCAGGCGCTGCCAGACACGCGCAAACTGGTGGTCGCCGGCGATGGCAGTTACACCAATGCGGTCGTACTCAAGGGCCTGCCCGCCAAGACCGTTTATATCGGCCGGATCCGCCGGGACGCCGTGCTCAACGCCCTGCCTGGACCACCCGCGGCCACCGGTCGCCCGCCGGTCTATGGCGCGCCGGTCCAGACCCCGGAAGAGCTGCGCACCGACGACACCGTGGCCTGGCAAAGCGTCGAGGCTTATGCGGCCGGAAAAAAGCACACCTTTAAAATCAAGACCCTCGGGCCGGTGCTGTGGCGTAAAGCCGGGGCGACGCTCCCGTTGCAAGTCATGGTGATCGCCCCGGTGGGCTACCGATTGCGCGCAGGCTCGAAGCTGCTCTATCGCCAGCCTGCCTTCTTGGTTTGCACCGACCCGGATATGCCCGTGGGTGACCAACTCCAGTATTACCTCTGGCGTTGGGTCATCGAGGGAAACTTCCGGGATGAGAAAACCCTGATCGGCACCGGCCAGGCACAACTGCGCACCGCCGCCTCCAACCGCAACCAACCCGCCGCCACCGTCGCCGCCTATGCGCTGTTGTTAATCGCCGCCCTGCTCTTCGGCGATCCTGCGGGGCAAACCCCTGATCCGCCGCCGCATCTTCGCCCGCCCAAATGGCGCACGCACTCTTCGGGCGCCTCGCCTGCGACCAGTTCCACGGGGGACCTCTTGCGCACCCTGCGCAGCGAATGCTGGGCCGACCAGATCGCCCCAGAGAGTTTCTCCGACTTCACGTCGACCGACCCTCCCTCCACGAACTCATCAAAAGCGCCACCCTTCTTGGCTGAAGCACTCTTCCGCGCTGCGTAACCGGGCCTCCGGCCGCTTCGCATCCACCTGCTTTTGGGGCCAAACTCCAGCCTTGAGCTCACGCTCAAGTCCGCACTCTTGGGGGATAATTTCCTTGTGGCCTTGAGCGTGAGCTCAGGGTGTTTGCCTAAAGCTCTACGTTCACCAGAGAACCGTTTTAGTTAAGCTCAGCGTGAACGAGAGCGATATTACGCTTTGAGCGATTTTTTCGGCGCGCGGGCAACTTTGTTGAACTTCACCCGAAACAGGTCTTCGAGCGTGTCACGGATGTCGGCAGGGATTTGGTTAATCAGATCGTCGAGCGGAGGCAGGTTGCGCTTTTCCGCCGCCGCCTCGGCCAACGCTTCAGCGGCTTCCCGCGCCGCTTTCGAGGATAACGTCTCGCCGCGCTGAGTCGCCTCGGCGCGCATGCCCGACTCGGCAACTTCGTCCGGCCACTTCGGGCCGTCATCGTCGGTTGGCGGCATGGCGGAACCCATGTCGTCGGCTCGGCCGCGCTCTGGATCGCTCGCTACGGGTGTAACCTCGACTCCGGGGAGCGTGACCTGACCGGCCTCGCCGGCGTCTTCATCCGGTGCGTCGGCTTCGGGTTCCTCTGCGCTGACGATCAATGGCTGGGCCGCCTTGGATACCTCGATTGCGAGGATCAGCCGCGACTCCAACCGATTAATCAGACCTTTTTTTTTTCGCTGTCGCCCGAGGCCGATTCCGCAATCGCGGATTCTTCGGCCAGGGCTGCGAGCTCTTTGATGAGCGAATCGATGGCGCGGGACCGGCTGGCCTCGACTGCCTTGAGCAGCGTGACCTCAAAATTGATTTTTTCCGCCAGTCCGAGTTTCACGCCGCCTTCGCCCTCGCGCAGGCCATCCAGCAGACGCGTGAGCTGCTCGGTGGTCATGGACACGCCGCCCAGCCGTTCGCTGCGCCCGCCCTTGGCGATGGCGTCGAGCAGGGCGTTGCGCACCAAGGCCTGCATATCGGTGAGCAGCCGGACCAAGTCGCGGCCGCTTTCATCGCACTCGTCGACGAGGGCGATGATCTTTTGGTGGTCGCCCGCAGCAACGGCACCGGCCAACGCGTTGATTTTCTCGCCTGAAACCAGGCCGTACACATCCAGCACGTCGGCTTCGGCGATGTCGGAGCCGCAGAACGAAATCATCTGGTCGAAGATCGACTGGGCATCGCGCATACCGCCGTCGGCCATACGGGCGATACAGGCCAGTGCTTCGGGGGTAACGTTGATCTTTTCCTCAACCGCGATGGTTTGCAGGCGTTGCACGATCAATTCGCTTGGGATCGGCTTGAGGTCGAAGCGCTGGCAGCGCGACAGGATCGTGGGCAGCACCTTTTGCACGTCGGTCGTGGCGAAGACGAACTTCACGTGCTCGGGCGGCTCTTCGAGGGTCTTCAACAGCGCGTTGAACGCCTGGTTGGAGAGCATGTGCACCTCGTCGATGATGTAGATTTTGTATTTCCCCTGGGTTGGGGCGTAGCGCACGTCGTCGCGCAACTCGCGGATTTGGTCGACGGAGTTGTTCGACGCACCGTCGATCTCGATCACGTCCATCGAGGTCCCATCGGTGATCGCCTGCACGGCCGGATCCTTGGGATCGAAGTCCGCCTTGGGACCGTCGGTGCAATTGAGCGCCTTGGCAAAAATACGCGCGGTGGAGGTTTTTCCGGTGCCACGCGGGCCGACGAACAGATAGGCGTGGGCGATGCGGTTACGCCCAATGGCGTTACGCAGGGTGCGCACGACATGATCCTGGCCGACAACGTCCTGGAACGTCTGCGGGCGCCACTTGCGGGCAATGACCTGATAGGCGGATGACACTGCTAGTTAGTTGCAGGATCCGCCCTGCCTATCGCAATCGAAAACACCGTGATCCGGGCAAAAAGTGAGCTGTGAGCTGTGAGCTATGAGCTATGAGCTATGAGCTATGAGCTGTGAGCTATGAGCTATGAGCTGTGAGCTATGAGCTATGAGCTGTGAGCTATGAGCTATGAGCTGTGAGCTATGAGCTATGAGCTGTGAGCTATGAGCTATGAGCTGTGAGCTATGAGCTGTGAGCTATGAGCTATGAGCTATGAGCTATGAGCTGTGAGCTATGAGCTATGAGCTGTGAGCTATGAGCTATGAGCTGTGAGCTATGAGCTATGAGCTGTGAGCTATGAGCTATGAGCTGTGAGCTATGAGCTATGAGCTATGAGCTACGCGCAGGGGCCTGTTGGTCGTACAGGCTGCGGTAGAGCGGGCTGGTGGCGTAAAGCTCGTCGTGGGGGCCATCGGCAACGATGCGGCCGTCCTCAAATACGAGAATGCGCGTGGCGTGGCGGATGGAGCTGAAGCGGTGCGCAATCATGAGCGTGGTGCGGCCCTTCGCGAGTTCTTGCAACGCGGCTTGGATCGACGCCTCGCTCTCGCTGTCGAGCGCGCTGGTGGCTTCGTCCAAAATGAGGATGGGTGCGTCCTTCAAAAAGGCGCGGGCGATGGCGACACGTTGGCGTTGGCCGCCGGAGAGACTGGAACCGCGCTCACCCATGGAGGTTTGCAGGCCTTGCGGAAGCGTGGCGATGAAGGCCCCGAGGTGGGCCTTTTCGGCGGCAGCCAACACCTCGGCGTCGCTCGCGCCAAGTCGGCCGGCGCGGATGTTGTCGGCGAGGGTAGCGTTGAACAAAACCGGCGATTGGGAGACGAGCGCGATGCGGTCGCGTAGCTCCTTTTTGGTGACGGCGCGCAGGTCCACGTCGTTAAAGGTGATCGAGCCGGCGGTGGGGTCGTAGAAACGCGGGATCAGGGCCGCGAAGGTGGATTTGCCGGCGCCGCTGGGGCCGACTAAGGCCACGGTCTCGCCGGGGCGGATGGTGAGGGTGATGTCGCGGAGGGCGGCCTGGCGTTGGGTGGACTGGTCGGCGGTGTCGTAGGCGAAGCCGACGCGTTCGAAACGCAGGGTGGGTGCGGCAGGCGGCAGCGCCACGGGTGAAACGGGGTCGGGCACGGTGTCGGTGGCGTGCAAGACGGCTTCGAGCCGCTCTAGGCTGACCTCGCCGTTTTTAAGGGCGGCGTTGAGGCTGCTGAGTTTTTTGATCGGCTCGTAGCACAGGTAAAGGGCAAGGCCGAGCGCGCTGAAGGTTCCAAATGTCATGCCGTTGCCCACGCTCACGTAGAGCGCGATTGCAAAGCCGAGCACGGAGATAAATTCGATCAGCGGGCTGGTGACCGCGTCGTATTTGACCGCCTTGATGCCGAGGCGGAAAATCTCACGGGTGAGCAGGTTGAAACGCGTGCGCTGCTGCGATTGAAGATTGTAGGCTTGGATCTCGGCGGGGGATTGCAGGGTTTCGTTGGTGATTGAGGCGAGTTCACCATTGTTTTCGGCGAGCTGGCGGGAGCGTTTTTTGATGCGCTTGGCCGCCATGCGGATCGGCAACACGCAAAGCGGCACGCTGATGAGCGCCACCAAAGCGAAGAGGGCGCTGCGTTCGGTGATGGCGAGGTAGAGCAGGGTGCCGATGGAGAACACCAAAGTGAGCGGCTGCTTCACAATCTCGGTGCTGACTTGCGTGATGCAGTTGTTCAGGCCCTGGGTGTCGCTCATGAGCCGTGACTGAAGGTCGCCGGACTTATGCTTTTGGTAAAAGGCGAGGGGGAGTTTTTGCAGGCGGTCGAAAACCTCCATGCGGAGGCTTTCCAGAATGATGTAGCCGCCGCGTGTGATGAGGTAGCGGTTCGCAAATGCGGCGGCGCCTCGGATGGCGAAGATCAAGGGCAGGCCCAGGCAGGCGGTGATCAAAAGTTTCCCTGCGTACTGTTCACCGAAAAAGTATTGCGACCATTTAACCACAAAGGGGGACGCCTCCTCGGGTTTGCCGAAAAAAATCGGCATGGTGGTTTTGAACATCACCGGCAGGCCCACGCCACTGCTAATCGAGTAGACCACGCCCGCCAGCAACCCGCCGAGAATGTCCCAGCGCGCTGGTCGTAGGTGGGGAAGTAGGCGGCGGATGCGCCCGAGCGCGGCGTTGGTGGGCTTGGCGTCCATGGCGTGAGGGTGAGAGGCGGGCGACGAAGAAAGAGGAGCTGACACGAGGGACGGGAGATTGGGTGACGTGCCGTCCGAGGCAAGCGCGAGCTATGCGCTGCGAAGCCGGACCGGGGACGCGCCGACGCGGGTTACCAGCACAGCGGCTACTTGCCTGCCTGAAGGATGTGGAAATTGGCCATCGAGATGCCGCTGAGCATCGCGCCGATAATCCCCAAAAAGCCCTGGTCGGTGCCCGCAAGGTAGAGGTTGTCCATCGGGGTGCGGCCGTCGCGGATCTTTTGCGGCGAGCCGTAGATCGCCCCGCCCATCCGACCCGTGAACTTGGTGATGGTGCGCGGGGTGAACATGTCCGTCGCCACCGTGGCGTGGGTGAGGGCGTCGGGTGTTGGCAGCGCGGGCAGAAAACGCTGGGCGCTCCGCTGGATGTCGGCATACCAGCGGGCCTTGGCTGCACGGTATTCGGCTTCGGGCAAGTTCACCCACTGCTCGTAGTTTGCCAGGCAGGTGCAGCGGAACAGGCCCTCGGGCAGGTGACTGTCGGCGCCGTAATCGAAGTTGTTGGGAATACAAATCACCCCGCTGCGCACATCCACGGCGGACGCACTGCGCTCGTACGTGAACTTTTCCGAGTCGTTAAAAAAGATGATCGTGTCGTCGCCCCAGCCCAGCGCCGCCGGCTCACGGTCGAGAACGGTGATGGTTTCCGTGTAACTGAGTGCGCCGGCGGGGTGGGGGTGCGGAGCTAGGAGCTCTGAGCTGTGAGCCCTGAGCTGGGAGCTTGGAGCGAGTAGCTGAGAGCTGAGGAGTAGCTCGGTTTCGGGTGCGCCGATGGTGCTGATAACGTGGGTGGCGGTCACCTCGGTGCCGTCATCCAACACAAGCGCGCGGGCCTGGCCGTCGCGGGTGATGATTTTTTGCACGCCGCATTTCATGCGCCGCTCGCCTCCCGACTGACGGTACTTGTCCAAAAGTACGCGCAGGATCACGCGCACCCCGTCCAGCGGGCGGGCAAAACCTTCGAGGAAGAGGGCCTTGAACATGATCACAAACTGGCCGAACTCCATGTCGTGCTCGGTGGCGCTGCCGTAATACATGACCGGACAAAACAGCATGTCTTCGAGCAGCGGGTCGCTGAGGTGGCGGCGAATGACGGCGCGGGCCGACTCGGGGACGGCGCCCAGGGAAACGTCGTCGTAGCTGCGGATCAGGCCAACCAGGCGGCGGAAGCCGTCGATTTGGGCGGGAAATTGGCGGGCGACTTCGCTTTCAAAAACGGTGAAATCGTTGGTGAAGGACAGCGACACGTCGCCCTGCGGTCCGAAGGCAACGCGGGAGCGCTTCTGCTCGCACAACGCGAACTCGTCGCGCTCGATGCGAAGTTGGCGCAGGAGCTTGGTGAGCGGTGTGCCTTTGACCCCGGCGCGCACGAAGTTGGTCATCGCGTGCAGCCCCACATCGTATTTGCGCCCGCCCAAGCTGTAGAAACTGTTGAGCCCACCCGTGGCGTTGTGGCGCTCGAAGATGCACACCTTTTTGCCGAAATGGGCGAGGCGAATGCCTGCCGCGAGTCCGGCCATGCCCGCGCCAATGATGACGACGTCGTAGTGGGTGGCGGTGTTCATTGGTTAAATAAAAAAGGCCTGACCGAGGTCAGGCCCTAAGTGAATGCTAAGAAGCGGGGCTTACTTGCCGAGAGCGGTGAACTTTGGCGTGAGGTAATCAGCGCAGCTGTCGAGCGAAGCCAGCTGGATGTAGTCGGCCTCGGGGACCTCGATATTGTGGCGCTTGCGCAGCTCCATCACGATGTCGAGGAAGTCCATCGAATCCAATTGCATCTGGTCGCGGAGGCGAACGTCGGACTTGAGATTGGAAATATCTTCGTCCGGCGCGATGTCGGCGATGATTTCGAGGACCACTTGTTTGGTTTCGTCTTTGGTCATTTTGAGGATGTAGAGGGCGCAGTTAGGGCACAAATCGCTTCACAATCAACGTGGAATTTATCCCCAGCATGCCGAAGGAGTTATTGAGGATGGTATCGACTTTACGGACCTTCTTCGGGTGGTTGAGCACCAGTCCGGGCAGGGCGCAATGGGGGTCAAGGTTGTCGACGTTGATGGTGGGGTGCACCACGAGATCATCGAAGGACGGCAGGTTGCCCGCCAGCTCCAGCGCACCGGCCGCGCCCATGCAGTGGCCGATGTAGCCCTTGGTGTTGTTAATGTAGGTATCGGGGCAGTTCTCGCCGAATACGGCGCGGATCGCCTCGCACTCTTGGATGTCGCCCAGCGGCGTGGCGGTGGCGTGGGTATTGACGATATGGATGTCCTGCGGGGTCATGCCAGCCGACTTGAGCGCCTTGCGCACGCACTCGGCCTGGCGACCGGGATTGGGCAGCACGTAATCGCTGGCGTCGGAGTTCACGCAGTAGCCGCCGATTTCGCCATAAATCTTGGCGCCACGGGCCAGCGCGTCGTCGAGCCGCTCGAGCGTGTACAACGCACCGCCCTCGGAGATAACGATGCCGTTGCGATCACGGTCAAAGGGGCGCGACGCCTTGAGCGGATCGGGGTGGGAGGCGAGGGCGTTTTGGGATTTGAAGCCAGCGTAGATGCCAAAGGTGTGGATCGACTCGCTCACGCCGCCGCAGATCGCCAGGTCGACTTCGCCTAGGCGCAGCATCTGGGTGGCGTGGATCAGGCCCATGTTGCCGGCGGCGCAGGCGGCACCGATCGTGTAAGCTGGGCCGGTGATGCCGAGGTTAAGCGAGATTTCGCCGGCCGGGTTGTTGGAGACGGTGCGCGGGTTGTGGTAATGCGACCAGTACTTTGTGTCGTAGTTGAACTTCGAAATCGCGTAGATTTCGTTCTCGGTTTCGACGTTACCGTGCTCGGTCGTGCCGACGTAGACACCGACGCGGTCCTTGGGGAAATTGGCGAAATCGAGTCCGCTGTTCGCCACCGCCTCGCGGGCGCAGTAAATCGAGATGGAGCCGGCCCGGGTGCCTACGCGCAGCTCTTTTTTGGTTTGGTATTTGAGGGCGTCGTAGTGGCAGACGCCGGCGAGCAATTCGCCCATGTAGCGAATCTCCTTTTTTTCGATCCCGCCCACCCCAGCGAGCAGGTTTTGGCGGAATTCGGTCAGCGTGTTGCCATTGGGTGCGGTCAGACCAACACCCGTGATGACGATGCGAGGGGTTTTAAGCGACATGGAGGAAAAACCGCTAGCCAACCCGTCCGTAACCGTAATACAAGCCTAGGCTCCAAATATGAACGTACTTGTCGTCGGAGGTGCAGGCTACATCGGTAGCCATTGTGTTCGTCAACTGATTGCCGCTGGGCACCGCCCAGTAGTTCTGGACAATCTTGTCTTCGGCCACCGCGCGGCCGTGGATTCCGAGGTGCCCTTCTACTCCGTGAATCTCGGCAACGAGAGCGAAGTGGGCAAAGTCCTGCGTAAGGAGAAAATCGACATCGTGATGCATTTCGCCGCCTACGCCTACGTGGGCGAGAGCGTCACTGATCCGCTCAAATACTATTTTAACAACGTCGCCGCCACGCTGCACCTGTTGCGCTGCATGATCGGTTCGGGCGTGAAGAAATTCGTCTTTTCCTCCACCTGCGCGACCTACGGCATCCCCGACAAAATGCCTCTGGTTGAGACGATGCCCCAGTCGCCAATTAACCCCTACGGACAGACCAAGCTCGACGTTGAAATTGCACTCAAGTCCTTCGCCTCGGCTTACGGCCTGAGCTTTGCGGCGTTCCGCTATTTCAATGCCGCCGGCGCGGCCGAGGACGGCTGGATCGGCGAGCAGCACAATCCCGAGACGCACCTGATCCCGTTGGTGATCGATGTCGCTATGGGCAAACGCGAGAATGTTCAGGTTTTCGGTACCGACTACCCGACGCCGGACGGCACCTGCTTGCGCGACTACGTGCATGTGGACGACCTGAGCCGCGCGCACATCGCCGTGTTCGACAAACTCCAAACCCCCGGCACCGCGCTGTTCTACAACCTCGGTACGGGCACGCCCACCTCGGTGCTGGAAGTGATTCACGCTGTTGAAAAGGTCACCGGCAAGAAGGTCCCCTACGTGACCTCGCCGCGCCGCGCCGGCGATCCGCCCGCGCTCTACGCCGACTCGACCAAGGCCAAGACCGAGCTCGGTTGGGAACCCAAGTACACGACCATCGAGCCGATCGTTGCCACGGCCTGGAAATGGCACTCGGAACACCCCAACGGGTTTAAGAAAAACTAAGTCACGCCGCAGAAACGCTGCAGAAAATAGCCGAAAAAGGCGCGACCCAGTCGGTCGCGCCTTTTTTATATCGAGTTACACGGGGAGCCTGCTTCGGCGGTCGGATTTTGCCGACCTCAGAATGGAGGGCGGGACAGACCCCATTTGATCAAAGTCCGTTTCACGATGCCGGGTTCCACGGGGCGCAGCGCGACGGGTAATTGCCCCACATTTCCGCGCCGAACTGCGGTCGCCAGAGGGGTTACGCCCTCGTAATTGCGCGTCGCTAGTAACGCGGGGGTGAGGATCGATGCCGGGATTTGGCCGAGGTGGCCCTCGTAGGCGGCCGCATGCAGCGGGGTGTCGCCGTGTTCATTGCGCGTGAGCAAAAGTTCGGCGGTGAGGATTCCCGCCGGGATACGGTCCAGTTGGCCGGTCTCGGCAACCGCATGCAGCACGCTGTATCCCGCTTTGCTTTTAAGTAACAAGTTGTTGGATATGAGCAGCTCCGGTGGGACCTGGCCGAGGTGGCCGGAGATGGCGGATGCATGCAACACGGTGTCGCCCGCCTTGGTGGTGCGCAGAAGGACCGAGGTGCCGAGCCAGGCGTTGGGGATTTGGCCCAGGTGGCCGTTGAGCGCGGCCACATGAAGGACGGTTTCGCCGCTCAGGTTGCGCTCGGCCAGCAGGCGCTCGCTGAGCAGGTTGGGCGGCAGGCGATCGAGTGCGCCGGTCTCGGCGGCTTCGTGCAAAAGGGTGTTACCCAAATCGGTGCGAATGAGCAGCAGCTCGTGGTTGATCGCACCCACCGCGGCGGGAACTTGGGCAAGGGTGCCGGCTGCGGCTGCGGTGTGAAGGGGGGTGTAGCCGGAGTTACTGCGCACCAGAAAGTGGCTGCGGCTGAGAAGGCCGGCGGGAAGCTGGCCAAAATGTCCGCCAAAAGCCAACTGATGCAGAGGGGTGTAGCCGGAGTCGTTTTTGAGGGAGAACAGCTCGGCGGTGAGCACCGCAGGGTTGAGGTCGCGCAGTCGGCCGTACTTGGCAGCGGTGTGCAAAACGGTGTTGCCAGAGGCGTTGCGCGCGGCGAGCTCGTCGGCTGTCAGTGCGCGGGCTTTGTCCTGGGAAAGGGAGCCTTCGCGGATGTTCGCGAGCAGCGCTTCGGTATCCATGCGAGCAGCGAAGCGGGCGCTGGGTTCACGCGCAAAACTTAAAATCGCCTGCGGCCATTTCAACCTAGGTCGTGCTCGTCGCTCACAGGCAAACGGAGCGCAGGTACCGTTTGTCGAGTGGCCCGCCCTAGCGTCGAGGTAAAACCTGGACGGATGGCCGTGGGATGGCGGAGGTTTATTCCAATAATCCGGACAGCGGCTGGTCTTTGATGGCAACGCCTTTGAGGTCGGCTGCCTTGATGGAATCGAGGGTGGTTAGGACGGTCTCCAGTTCTTGGGCGGAGCCCACTTTGCCGGTTAAATAGGCGAATTCTGCATCGGGGTTGGTCACGTGGAAGCCGCCCTCGGCTGTGAGGTGAACGGCTACGACACCCCGGTCGTCATCAGGGGAATCAAAATACCAGCCCTCTTGGCGGTCAAAGCCCGGCACGCCGCCAAACCGAGTGGTGGCCCACAGCACGGAGAGGTATTCTACGCCATCGACCTGGCTCAACTGGGGGTGTGTCCCGCGTTTTTCGACGAGCAGGAATTTGAGCGCGGCGTTGAGTAATGGGGAAACGGGCGTGGGCGTTTTCATGGTTGATGCAGTGGTGCGTAAGGACGGCGGAAGCGGCGAGAAAAATGACGCTTCGCGGGCCGTTCCCCAAGCGTCCCCTTTCTGGGTAGGGGGAGAAGAATGAAAAAGTGGCAAGCGGCCCAGTCGGTTGCGTCGGATCACGACGACCGCTTAGGGGTTTAGGTTTAACTAAAAGCGATAAGGCTCCTGACACGTCCCGTGGCAGAAGGCACAAAAAAGCCCCGCTAGACTTGGCCTAAGTCATTGCGGGGCAAACACTGGTGGTGGAAGCCGGAGTCGAACCAGCGAACGCGTGAGCGGGAGGATTTACAGTCCCCATCCTTTGGCCACTTGGATATTCCACCAAACAGAAAGGTCAAAAAGCCCGCTCCCTCCGTTAAGTTCAAGTCCCAATTTAGCTAATTTCACGCCCGCCGCGCGACTTGCTTCATTCGTCGCCTCGCACACCCTGTTCCCTAGCCGCCCGCTACTCCCTTCGCCCATGGATCCCGAGCTTTCACGCGTAGTCGAAACCAGCATCTTCCCCCATTTTTTAACGATGGGCGGGTTCCTGCTGGCGGTTTTCGCCATCGCGCGGCTGGTCGGTGAAAAACGTCCCCCCAGTAACACCCTCGCTTGGCTGTTGATAATCGGCCTAGTTCCCTATGTTGGCGTGCCGCTGTTTGTGCTCATTGGAGGGCGCAAGCTGCGCGAACTCAAGAAACGTAAACATCCCGTTGTCCTTAACTTGCCGGGCGTCCCGGATGTCGATCCCGCAATCGCCGCATCGCCCACCGCCCATACCCTGGCTTCCTTTGGCGCCGGTCGGCCCGCAGGTGGTAACTCGGTGCGGCTGATCACCACCGGCGAGCAGGCTTATGCCGAGCTCGAGGGCCTCATCCTGCGCGCCCAGCATTCCATCCATATCGCCACCTTTATTCTTAGTCGCGACGACACCGGGCGGCACTTGGTCAACCTGCTGGCCAAACGCGCCCGCGCGGGCGCCAAGGTGCGCTTGCAACTCGATGGCCTCGGTTGCCTGCTTTCCAGTTGGGGCTTCGTTGATCCGATCCGCCAGGCCGGTGGCGAGGTGGTGCGTTTTATGCCGGTGTTGCCGCTGTCGGGCCGCGGTTCGGCTAACTTGCGTAATCACCGTAAAATCGCCGTTTTTGACCAACACACCGCCATGGTCGGCGGCCACAACCTCGCCCACGAATACATGGGCGCTCACCCGTCGAAGAAACGCTGGTCCGATTTCGGCGCGATTATCATCGGGCCCGCCGCCGCCCTGCTCAACGAGGTGTTTTTAGCCGACTGGGCCTTTGCCAGCCGCCAGTCGTTCAAATCCCTGCACACCGAAATCGATCCGGCTGCGGTGCGTATTGAGGGTAACAGCGCCCTGCACGTGGTCGCCAGCGGCCCTGACGTCCATGGTGACCCGCTTTACGAGGGTCTGCTTTCCATGATCCAGGAGGCCGAGCAGAGCATCTGGATTATCACGCCGTATTTTATCCCTGACGAGGTGCTGTTGCGTTCGCTCATCGTCAAAGCGCGCGCCGGCAAGGACGTCACCCTGATCGTCCCCGCCACTTCGAACCACCCCATCACCGACTATGCCCGCCGCCATTATTTGCGCCAGTTGCGCAAGGCCGGCGCGCGCGTCCTGCTCCACCATAACGGCCACATGCTGCATTCGAAAGCCGTCATCGTCGACGACCGTATTGGCCTGCTCGGCTCGGCCAATTTCGACCTGCGCAGCCTCTTCGTTAATTTTGAGATCAGCGTTTTTCTTTATTCGGAGGCCGATGTGCGGGCGATGCGCGTCTGGGCCAATAAACTGCTGCACCACTGCAAGGAGCCGAAGCCCGAGGCTCCGGTCCGCAACCGCTTGTGGGGCAACTTGGCCGAGGATATCAGCCGATTGCTCGCCCCGCTTTTGTGACGGCCGGTGGTGGCCTGCAGTTGACGGGTAAGTCCCCACCTTGAGCTCACGCTCAAGGCCACACGGAATGGGTTAACGAAGAGCGTGGCCCTGAGCGTGAGCTCAGGGTTGATGGTTAAGTCCCCACCTTGAGCTCACGCTCAAGGCCACACGGAATGGGTTAACGAAGAGCGTGGCCCTGAGCGTGAGCTCAGGGTTGATGGGTAAGCCCCACCTTGAGCTCACGCTCAAGGCCACACGGAATGGGTTAACGAAGAGCGTGGCCCTGAGCGTGAGCTCAGGGTTGATGGGTAAGCCCCCACCTTGAGCTCACGCTCAAGGCCACACGGAATGGGTTAACGAAGAGCGTGGCCCTGAGCGTGAGCTCAGGGTTGATGGGTAAGCCCCCACCTTGAGCTCACGCTCAAGGCCACACGGAATGGGTTAACGAAGAGCGTGGCCCTGAGCGTGAGCTCAGGGTTGATGGGTAAGCCCCACCTTGAGCTCACGCTCAAGGCCACACGGAATGGGTTAACGAAGAGCGTGGCCCTGAGCGTGAGCTCAGGGTTGATGGTTAAGTCCCCACCTTGAGCTCACGCTCAAGGCCACACGGAATGGGTTAACGAAGAGCGTGGCCCTGAGCGTGAGCTCAGGGTTGATGGGTAAGCCCCACCTTGAGCTCACGCTCAAGGCCACACGGAATGGGTTAACGAAGAGCGTGGCCCTGAGCGTGAGCTCAGGGTTGATGGGTAAGCCCCCACCTTGAGCTCACGCTCAAGGCCACACGGAATGGGTTAACGAAGAGCGTGGCCCTGAGCGTGAGCTCAGGGTTGATGGGTAAGCCCCCACCTTGAGCTCACGCTCAAGGCCACACGGAATGGGTTAACGAAGAGCGTGGCCCTGAGCGTGAGCTCAGGGTTGATGGGGACACCTCATCGTGAACGCGGACCGAGACTTAGGCGGAGTAAGTCGACGCGAACCACGGGGTGTTCGCCGTCTTTTTCACCGAGCCGTTGGCCGCGAGGTGTTCGAGGACCTTGAACACCAACTCGGCGTTCACCGCGCTGCCGAGGGCGGCGGCGAGGGTGTCGGCGGTGAACGTCTGGCCAGCGTTGGCCTTGAGGTGAGCGGTGATTTGCAGCTTGAGCGTAATCACGCTGCCGGCGGCCTTCTTGCCCGCTTCGACGCCGGGTTGGTGGTAGGCGTTGATGCCAACCAGCGACGCATAGAAACCAACCACGCGCTCGTAGAGTCCGATCAGGATGCCGAGCGAACGAGGGGAAATGTCGGCCAGCGTGATGCTGATCGAGGTGCGGTTCTTTTCGCTGAGCGCGTCACGGGTACCGAGGTAAAAACCCTGGAGAAAATCGCCGGTGGTCACGCCGGGCTCGACGTCGAAGGAGGCGCCGTCGCGGTCCTTTAAAACTTCAATGAAGGTAACAAAGAAGTTGTTCACGCCTTCGCGCAGTTGTTGCACGTAGGCATGTTGGTCGGTCGAGCCCTTGTTGCCGTACACGGCGATGCCCTGATTGACGACGTTGCCCTTGAGGTCGAACTCCTTGCCGAGCGACTCCATGACGAGCTGCTGGAGGTAGCGGGAGAAGAGCAACAGGCGGTCCTTGTAGGGCAGCACGACCATGTCCTTGGTGCCTTTGCCATCGGTGGCGTAATACCACATGAGCGCCAGCAGCGCGGCGGGGTTTTCGCTGGTCTTGGTCGAGCGCGTGACCGCGTCGACAGCGGCGGCGCCGTCGAGGATCGCCTGGATATCGATGCCCTGGAGGGCGGCGGGCAACAGGCCGACGGCGGACAGTTCGCTGGTGCGGCCGCCGACCCAGTCCCACATGGGGAAACGGGCGAGCCAGTTCTGGGCGAGGGCGGTTTGCTCCAGCTTGGAGCCGGCACCGGTGACGGCGACGTAGTGCTTGGTGAAATCGAGGCCGGCGGCCTTGAAGGCCGCGGCGGCTTCGAGTTGGCCATTGCGGGTCTCGGCGGTGCCGCCCGACTTGGAGATGACCACCGCGATCGTCTCGGGGAGTTTGCCGGCCAAGGTACCGAGCACGTAGTCGATGCCGTCGGGGTCGGTGTTATCAAAAAAGGAGACGGCCAGCTTGTCGGCGCCGGGGCGACCGAGGGCGTGGTTGACGAGCTGCGGGCCGAGGGCGGAACCGCCGATGCCGATCACGAGCAGCTGGGTGAACGTCTTGCCGGTGGAGCCGAGGATTTTGCCCGCGTGCACATCGGCGGCGAAGGATTTGATGGCGGCGAGCGTGTCGCTGATTTCTTTGGCGAGTGCAGGCGTCGGGGCGAGCTGGGGAGCGCGCAGCCAGTAATGGCCGACCATGCGGTTTTCGTCGGGATTAGCGATGGCGCCCTTTTCCAGAGCTGCCATGTCGGCGTAGGCCTGCTGGATGGCGGGTTCTTTCGAGGCGAGAAAGCCGTCCGGGAAAGGAATGCGGCTGATGTCGAGCGCGAGACCGAGCTCGGAATTCTGGTAATAGTGAGTTTTGAAGCGGGACCAGTTCATAGGGGAGAAGTGGCTGACAATGCGGGAGTAGTCACTGACCACAAGCGAGGAGGCGGAGAATGTTTAGCGGGCGGCTTGAGCGCGGAGGGCTCGTACATCCGCAGCGGAGGCGGTGGGTATTATGCCTTCATCTGGGCATAAGAAAAAGCCACCGTCTTTCGACGATGACTTGGTGGGAGCGGGCGGGCACAGCGCAGGCACGGTGCAGGCCCGCTGCGTACTCGCCTGCACGCAGGCTCAGTTACGCTGGTGCGGAATATCTTCTCTGGGGGACTGCGATTCCATGAATTCGCGAATGACTGCGTGGCGCGCGCGCACCTGATCTTCTGCCAGGATTTCCTCGGCGGAGCGCTGGTGTTCATGGCTGGCCAAGGCCTTGCGCATTTTCGAGAGGGCAATGTTTTGCAACTGGCGCACGCGCTCGCGGGTGACTTGGAACTTCGTGCCTACCTCCTCCAGTGTGAGCTCGTCGCGACCCTCCAGTCCGAAACGATGTTTAATGATCTCGGCTTCACGGGGTTCCAGCGTCGAGACGAGGGCGTGCAAATCGGCGTTGCGGGTCTTTTGCACCAAGGTATCGACCGGGCTGATTGCATTTTCGTCGCCCACGATTTCACCAAAGCAGCCCGAGTCACCGTTTTCGCCGATTGGGGCGTCGAGCGAAGCCGGGCGCACGCTCACGGATTTCAAGTGGGCCACGCGGCTGGTGGGCACCTGGAGCTCGATTGCGATCTCCTCATCGCTGGGCTCCCGGCCGAGCTCCTCGGTGAGCGCCATGGCGGTTTTGCGCATCTTGGAGATTTTATCCACCAAGTGGACTGGCAGGCGGATGGTTTTGGACTGGTTGGCCAGCGCTCGCTTGATGGACTGTTTGATCCACCACGCTGCGTAGGTGGACAATTTGCCGCCTTTGGTCGGGTCGAAGCGTTCGACCGCTTTGATCAGCCCGATATTACCCTCGGAGATCAGGTCGAGTAGCGGCAGACCGAAGTCCTTGTAGTCCATAGCGATCTTCACGACCAGGCGCAGGTTGGCCGAGATCATGTGGTCGCGCGCCGCCTTGTCCCCACGGCGAATGCGCCGGGCGAGCTTGATTTCCTCCTCAATGGTAAGAAGCGCTGTCTTGCCGATCTCTTGGAGGTAGAGCTGCAAATTGCTGCGCTCGGAGGGGGCTTGGTCGCGTGGCGCCGACCAGTCGGATTTCTCTAAAAATGAGGGCGGGGCGTCCAATTGGGGAGGCGTGTTGATCGATACGGTCCGAGCAAGAGGGGCGGACTCTGTGGAGTCGACCGGCTTGCGCATGGATTTAAGCTGGGAGGACATGGTGAAGAGGTGTTGAGCGTTGAAAGGTTACTCCCCGTCTATCGGCTGCGGCGGTTCATTGGGATTTGACCGGCCACAGCTGGAATCGTTCCAGCTAGCTGGGGGGGGGCAATTCACCTCGGTAGGAGGGGGGCGAAACGCTAGGGCAGGGTGGGTCAATCTGGCGCTTGGCCGCGCGGCTGGCCGTGCAGGTTTGGCGCGGCTGTGTGGGCGGGCCGTACACGGTGCGCTGGATTTGGCTTACAAAACAAAGTTGATCGGGGCGATCAGCACGACGAATTCGCCTTTGAGGCTGGTCTTGGCGAGGCGGTCGCGCACCTCGCCGGCACGGCCCACGAGGAACGTTTCGTGGAGCTTGGTGACCTCTTTGGCGATGCAGATGACGCGGTCCGGGCCGAGTTTTTCGACGATTTCGTCGGCGAACTTATCGATCCGGTGGCAGCTTTCGTAGAGCGCCAGGGTGAAGTCGAACTCGCGGTATTTTTCCAGAAATGCGCAGCGGGCCGATGTTTTGGCGATGAGGAAACCGGCGAACAGGAAGCCGTTGGTGGGCAGGCCACTGGCGCTGAGCACCGCCACCACGGCACAGGCCCCGGGCACGGGGACGACCGGCAGGTTGCGGCGGCGGCAGGCGCGCACGACACGAAAACCGGGGTCGCTGATGGCGGGCGTGCCGGCATCGGAGACGATGGCAACGGTTTTACCGGCGGCGAGCAGGTCGGCGAGTTTTTCGGCGACCTCGATTTCGTTGTGGTCGTGGTAGGCGAGCAGGTCGCGGCGTAGTCCAAAGCGGGTGAGCAGGCTCCCGGTGGTGCGGGTGTCTTCGCAGGCGACGAGGTCCACGGAGCCGAGGATGGCGCGGGCGCGCTCGGTGAGGTCCGCGAGGTTGCCGATGGGCGTGGCCACCACGTAGAGATGGCCGGGAAGCGGCGTGAGCGAGGCGTTGGGGGGAGTGTCAGCCATGGGCGCGGTCAACAGGCACAAAAAAATCCGGCCTGAGCGAGGCCGGATTTCGGGAGAGGTTTAGCGGTAACCACCGCCGCCGAGGCCGCCCATGCCTGGAATGCCACCTTCCCAGTTGGCGGGGCGGCTCCACGGAATGGTGCTGTCCTGCTCGGTTTTGGTCGAGCAACCGCTGGAAAGAAGCGAGGCGCCGCAGAGGGCGAGTGTAAGGAGGATCAGTTTAGTTAAACGCGGCATGGTGTTATTGAGCGAAAGTGGCGAGGTCGCCCTTGCTGAGGTTACCCTTTAAAGAATCGGTAACGATTTGGGCAATCGCGTAGTTTTCCTGACTGCTGCTGACCACGGCGGTGGCGAGGACTTTGCCACTGCGGCTGATGACGAGGTTTTGCTTGGGTTGGATGCCTTGGGCCGAGCCGGCCTTGATGACCACAAAGCCGTTGTCGGCACCGATGCTCACGACTTGAAAACCGTTCGCGTCCTCCACGACCAACGGGGTGGGGGCGGCGGCGCCTGGGGCGGTGTCGGCATTCACCCCAGGTAAGGATTTACCGCCGCGTGCGTTGGCTTTGGTGTTGATGGCGATCAGGTCAGTAATGCGTGCCTGGAGGTTGGCGATGGTGGCCTTGTACTCCTCGCTTTGCTCGGCGGCGGTGGTGGCCGCGGTCAACTTGATTTGGGCCAGTTCTTGTTTGAGTTGGCTGAGCTCCGTGGTGAGGGCTTGGGCGGCCTCGGTTTTGGCGGTGAGTTGGGTGCGCAGTTGGGTCGCTTCGCGCCCGAGTTGCGTGCTGCGGGCATCGGCGGTGGAGGCCTTGGACTTGGCATCACCCAGCTCGTTGTCGAGTGCTGCAAGGCGTTTTTCGAGGGCATCGCTTTGCGCAGCAGCCCCGGTGATTTTCCCTTGAAGTTGGGTGGCTTGCGTGGCTGCCAGAGCAACCTCTTGCTGGAGCTGTTCCTTGGCCGTGCCGATTTGGAAGAAGAAAAAGGTCGAGGCCACTGAGCCTAGGATGGCAATGACGCAGAGGATCAGGGTAAGGGGTTTCATGTGGGGTGTTTAACGCAGCTTCGCCCTCGGCAACCGACTTGAAAAGGGAAAAGTGGCTGCGGGGCTCAACGGCCACACGCTGGAGTCATTGGACAAGGGGTAAATACGTCAAATAAGCTTTCGGTCTGGAGTGGATGGACGACCTCCGTGTCGTCCGTGCCCGAGCCAGTCCACGCAGGGGTGGACCTCCTCTTTGCCAGTGAGTGGGTGGGTGAGATCCGGGCAACGCTGCTGGCGAAACCCATTTGGCGCCCCCCCCTGGATCCAATCTTTTTGCGGAGAATAGCATTTACCGCTTAAGCTTCGGCGCAAAGGGCCGTTCTAAAGGATGGAGCTTTCACGTGACGATCACCCCACTCACATCCGCCCAAACCGTGGACCGCGCACGGACCCTCGTTCTATCGGGGCGCGGGGCGGTGCTGCAGGATATGCTTAAGTTGATTCAAACGCTCTCCGGCAAGGTTGAGAATATTTGTCTCCAGGAACTTACGGATATTCTTGAGCGTGATCCCATTGTGGTGAGCCGGGTGTTGAGCGCGGCCAACACGGTGCGCAACAACCCCTGTATCTCTCCGCTGACCAGTCTTAGCCATGCGGTTCACCAGGTCGGTTTCCAAAAAATCAGCAGTATCGCCGTATCCATGATGCTATTGGAGGGCGCGGCTGGGACTACCCAGAGCCCTGAACAACGCGCCGCCGCCGCCCATGCATTGTGCGCCGGGCTCATTTCGCGTTCGTGTGCCGACAGCCTGGGTTACGCCGATCCGGATCTGCTCTTCGCCTGTGGCACATTGCGCAACCTCGGCGCAGTCCTGCTGCCCGCAATGGCGCCTGAGCATTGCCGCGAGGTCGGCCCGTTGCGTGAAACCATGCCCGAGGACCAGGCCTGCCGCCACATATTTGGTCTGACGCCGCTGGACCTGAGCCGCGAAATGATCAGCACTCTGCGCATGCCCAAGGAGGTCCTGTACGCCATGCAGGATTGCCAGCCTGAGGACATGACCGAGGTCGCCACCCACCTTTCCGGACGCATCCTCTGCATTACCGAATTTAGCTCACAACTGGCCTCGCTGGCGTTGTCGCCCAAACTCAGTTCCACCCAGTTTTTGGAGCAGGCTCAGGCGCTGGCTCAGCGCTTTGAACAAATCGTACCCGAGGCGGGGACGCTTATTGCTGCGGCGATGGAGCATACCCATGAACAGCTCACCGCCCTGACCCGGCACGGGAACTTCATCTCGCCTACGGTTTTTTCGCGGCTGCGAGCTCACGTCAAATTGATCACCCAGCCGCAGGTCGATCCCGCCAGCGCCGACGCGTCCCCCGGCGTTTCAACAACTGAGGTCACCGCCACCGCCACCGCCACCGCCACGACCAATGTTGTAACAGCCGAAGCGGGCCTCACTGCCGAAACCGACGCGCCTGCGCTCACGACCGCGCCCGTGACGAGGCCGTCCGCCCCGACCGACTCTTCCCGTGCGACCTCTCCCGTTGCGCCCCCCGCCGCCGAAGCCGAGTCCGAAGCGGAGCTACGCCTCGCCTCGGGCCAACCAATGGATTGGGCCGAGCAGCTCGCCGGGTCGATCGCCTTCGAGTCTCAAGCCGAAGCTCTCCCTGCGGATGCGTTGTCGTTGGGCGCCGAAGACCCGTGGGTGAGCGTGTTGGCCACCATTCAGCAGGTGATGCAGGCCGATCATTGCGCCATTTTCCTGGGCCGAAAGGGCGGCAAGCGCGCGAGCCTGCATCGGTGGACGGGTGGTTTCGGCGGAACCGGTGGGGCAACTCCCGTGTGCACCACCACCGAGCGCACGGTTTTTGGCGTGTGTTTGATGCGGCACGAAACGGTGCTGATCCACGATGGCTTTAACTCCAGTTTGGATAATTACCTGCCATTATGGATGGGGCGGGACACAAGTCGTCCAGGTGCGTTTTTGCTCTTTGCGTTGAGCACGGAACAACCTGCTGAAGGCTTTGTTTACCTGACGTGGAAAAAGCCGCGTAAAATCGTCGTCACAGCCGCGCAAACCAGCCTCATCCGCAGCCTCATCGCGCCGCACCTTGCGGAGTTTGCTCTTGTGGAGAGCCGGTGAGTTTAAATTGAGCGGTCGGCTTGAGCTCGTCGCCCGCTGCGCACCGCCGCCGCGCAAGATCCGCCGATACTCCGCCAACCTGTGCGCAGCCCCACTGCGCGTTTTTTGGCATCTTGGGACTGCCCCTTCTGGCCTTATTGCCGGCTCGGCACCTCGCCCCATGAAATCTTCCGGTTCCGGATTTTCCTTCACCCCTCGCTATGTAACGTGTGACGCCAACGAGGCCGTCGCTTCCGTCGCCTACCGGCTCAACGAGTTTATCGCCATCTACCCCATCACACCGTCTTCCTCGATGGCCGAGTCGTGCGATGAATGGGCGGCGGCCGGCAAAAAAAACCTTTGGGGGCAGGTGCCTCTCGTGACCCAGCTCCAATCCGAAGCTGGCGTGGCTGGCGCCGTGCACGGTGGACTCTTGGGTGGGGCGCTCACCACCACGTTCACCGCATCGCAGGGTCTCCTGCTGATGATCCCCAATCTCTACAAAATCGCCGGCGAACTCCTGCCGCTCACCCTGCACGTTTCGGCCCGCGCCATCGCCGCCCAGGGCTTGTCCATCTTTGGTGACCACTCCGATGTCATGGCCTGCCGCGCCACCGGTTTCGCGCTGCTGTGTTCCAATAACGGCCAGGAGGCCCAGGACCTCGCTCTCGTCGCCCATGCAGCCAGTAACCGTTCGCGTATCCCGTTCATCCATTTCTTCGACGGCTTCCGCACCTCCCACGAGGTTTCCAAAATCGCCACCCTTTCCGACGACGACATTCGCGCCGTCATCAGCGAACAGGCCATCGCCGAGTTCCGCACCCGCGCCCTCTCGCCTGACAAACCCGCCCTACGCGGCACCGCGCAGAATCCCGACGTGTATTTCCAGGGGCGTGAAACGGTTAACACGTTCTACGACCAACTGCCCGCCATCGTGCAGGGCGAAATGAACCGCCTCGCCGAGGTCACCGGCCGCCAGTACCGGCTCTACGAATACCACGGCCACGCCCAGGCCGAGCGTGTGATCATTGCCATGGGAAGCTCGATCGAAACCATCACCGAAACGGTGAACTGGCTGGTCTCCCACGGTGAAAAAGTCGGCGTTCTGGCCGTGCGTCTTTTCCTGCCGCTGGACGTTAAAGCGTTTCTCGCCGCACTGCCGTCGACCGTGAAGTCCATCGCCGTCCTCGACCGCACCAAAGAGCCGGGCTCCCTCGGCGAACCACTTTTTCTCAACGTCGTCTCGGCCATTGCCCAAAATCCCGGCACCTTTGCTGTCGCACCGCGCATCGTGGGTGGTCGCTACGGACTCGGTTCCAAAGAATTCACCCCCGGCATGGTCCGCGCCGCGTTTGCCAACCTCCTCCACTGCGAGCCGAAAAACCATTTCACCCTCGGCATCGTCGACGACGTCTCCGGCACCTCGCTCGACTACGACGAAAACTTCGATCTCGAAGCCTCCGACGTGCGTCGCTGCGTGTTCGTCGGGCTCGGGGCCGACGGCACCGTTGGAGCCAATAAAAACTCCATCAAGATCATCGGCGAACAGACCGATAACTTCGCCCAGGGCTACTTCGTTTACGACTCCAAGAAATCCGGTTCGGTCACGACCTCCCACCTGCGCTTCGGCCCGCGTCCTATCCAGGCCCCGTACCTGATCCGCCACGCCGATTTTGTGGCGTGCAGCCAGTTCACCTTTGTCGGTCGCCAGAAGATTTTGGATTACGCCGCTCCCGGCGCGACCGTGCTACTCAACTCGCCGCATTCCGCCGCCGCAACCTGGGCGCTGTTGCCCCGCGAATGGCAGGAAACGCTGATCACCAAAAAGCTGCGCCTGTTCGTCATCGACGCCACCGCCGTCGCCCAGGCCAGCGGCATGGGCCGCCGCACCAACACCGTCTTGCAGACGTGTTTCTTCGCCCTCTCCGGCGTGCTTCCGCAGGCCGAGGCCATCAAGCAGATCAAGAAGGCCATCGAGAAAACCTACGGCCGCAAGGGCGAGAAGATCGTCCAGATGAACTACGCCGCCGTGGACGCCGCGCTCGCCGGTTTGGCCGAGGTGGTCATCCCCGTTGCCGTCGATGCTGCTGCCGTCACTTCCCTTGCCCCGACGTATCCCGGTGCCTCCGAGTTCGTCCGTAATGTCACCGTGCGCCTGCTCGCCGACGAAGGCGACCGCCTGCCGGTGAGCGCGATGCCCATCGACGGCTGCTGGCCGACCGGCACCACCAAGTTCGAGAAGCGCAACATCGCCCTCGAAATCCCCGTCTGGGATTCCGCCCTATGTATCCAGTGTAACAAGTGCGCGATGGTCTGCCCCCACGCCGCCATTCGCCCCAAGTTTTATCCCGCCTCCGCACTCGAAGGCGCGCCCGAGGGTTTCGCCTCCACCAAGTTCCGCTCCAACGATTTCCCCGGCTACCTTTACACCCTCCAGGTCGCGCCCGAGGATTGCACGGGTTGCTCGCTGTGCGTGCAGGTCTGCCCGGCCAAGGACAAATCCAACCCGCGCCACAAGGCCATCGACATGGTCGAGCAGCCGCCCTTGCTCGCCAAAGAACGCGCCAATTGGGACTTTTTCCTCAAGTTGCCCGAGGCCGACCGCGCCAAGATCGACACCTCCACGGTCAAAGGTTCACAGTTCCTGCAACCGCTCATGGAGTTCTCCGGCGCCTGTGCGGGCTGCGGTGAAACGCCTTACCTGAAGTTGCTCACCCAGCTCTTTGGCGACCGCCTGATCATGGCCAACGCCACGGGCTGTTCGTCCATCTACGGCGGCAACTTGCCCACCACGCCGTATTGCAAGGACAACAACGGCCGCGGCCCGGCTTGGGCCAACTCCCTGTTTGAAGACAACGCCGAGTTCGGCCTCGGTCTGCGCCTCGCCGCCAATCAGCGTCTGGAAACCGCCCGCAAGCTCCTGCAGTTGCACGCCGCCGACGTGGGCCTGGAACTCGCGGAGGCGATCCTGAATTCGCCGCAGGCCTGCGAAGCCGACTACGCCGCCCAGCGCGAGCGTGTCATTGCCCTGCGTGCCGCGCTCAAGCCGCTGGCCTCACCCACCGCCAGCCGTCTCGCGGCTCTGGCCGACGACCTGGTTAAAAAAACCGTGTGGACCATCGGTGGCGACGGCTGGGCCTACGACATTGGTTACGGCGGTCTGGATCACGTGCTTGCCTCCGGAGCCAACGTCAAAGTCCTCGTGCTCGACACCGAGGTTTATTCCAACACCGGTGGGCAGTCCTCCAAGTCCACGCCCATGGGCGCGGTCGCCAAGTTTGCCTCCGGTGGCAAAGCCACGTCCAAGAAGGACCTCGCCCTCATCGCCGCGCAATACGGCCACGTTTACGTCGCCAAGATCGCCTTTGGCGCCAAGGACAGCCAGACGGTTCAGGCGCTGCGCGAAGCCGAGGCCTATCCTGGTCCGGCGCTCATCATCGCCTACTCGCACTGTATCGCCCACGGCTACAGCCTGCATCAGGGCCTCGATCAGCAAAAACTCGCGGTCGACACCGGCTACTGGCCGCTCTTCCGCTACGACCCGCGCCTGGCCGAAGCCGGCCAGACCCCGCTCAAGCTCGATTCGGCGCCGCCCAAGACCGACTTGTCCAAGTTCATGGCCAACGAAACGCGCTTCGGGATTCTGAAAAACATCGACCCTGCCCGCGCCGAGGTGCTCGCCGCCCAGGCTCAAACCGAGGTTCGCCGCCATTACGCGCACTACCAGCACCTGGCTGAACCCGTAAAAGTCGCGGTTGTTACGTCCGCTGCTCCTGCCGCTCCGTCCGACACGAAACCCGCCGCCAAGTAATCCCACCCCGCACTCCTGAAATGAATCTAGAAACCAAATACCTCGGCCTCACGCTGCGAAATCCCCTCGTCGTAGGTGCCTCGCCTTTTTGTGATAACCTCGATGCAAGTAAGCGGCTTGAGGAAGCCGGTGCGTCCGCGATCGTCATGCACTCGCTGTTTGAGGAGCAAATCGACCTCGAACAACAGGCGCTGATTCACCACATGGAAACCTCCGCCGAAAGTAATTTCGAGGCGACTTCCTACTTTCCTCATTACGACGATTATCAGCTCACTCCCGATACCTACCTGCGAGCGTTGGTGCGGCTCAAATCCGGCTTGTCCATTCCGGTGATCGCCTCGTTGAACGGCCGCCGTCTGGGAGGCTGGGTCGATTATGCCCGCCAATTGGAGTCTGCCGGTGCTGATGCGCTGGAACTGAATACCTATCAGCTCGCCACCGATCCTGATGTTTCCGGTGAAGACATCGAAACAGAAATCCGCTCCATCGTGCGCGCCGTCTCCGAGGCCGTGCGTATTCCTGTTTCGGTTAAACTTTCCCCCTTCCACGCCTCGTTGGCGCATTTTGCCGCCTCGCTGGAGCAACAAGGTGCGGAGGGGCTGGTGCTTTTTAACCGGTTTTTCCAACCAGATTTCGACATCGATGAACTCGAAGTGGTGCCCCGTCTCAAGCTCTCGTACTCGTCCGAGTTGCTCCTGCGTCTGCGCTGGCTCTCGATCCTCTCGCCAAAGCTAAAAGGTTCGCTGGCCTGCAGTGGAGGGGTGCATACGCCTGACGACCTGATCAAGTCGATTCTAGGTGGTGCTCATGCGGTGCAGATCGTCTCGGTGCTGCTTGAACATGGCCCCCGCACCATCCCGGTTCTCCTCGATGGCCTGACGGGTTGGATGAGCGAACATGGCCACGAGGATCTCTCGACCATGCGAGGTGCGCTCAATCTTAAACGCTGCCCGGACGCAGCCGCCCACGAACGCGCCAATTACATCAAGATTCTCCAAAGCTGGAAAATCTGAGTTCGGTGCACGAGTTCGTCTAAGCCCATGGACGAGGCCAGGCCGCGCCCTTTTTTGCGCCTGCACGCTGAACCACGGAGTGCACGGAATGCATGGGGTGGAAGCAGGACGCGGCAAGAAATCCGGGTTCGTTTTAGCCGCCGCTTTTGCGGATCGGAATCCATGCAATCCGAGCAATCTGTGGTTAAAGGATCGGCGGGTTAACCACGGAGTGCACGGAATGCATGGAATGGAAGGAGGACGCGGCAAGAATGCCCAGATCGTTTTAGCCGCCGTTTCTGCGGATCGGAATCCATGCAATCCGAGCAATCTGTGGTTAAAGGATCGGAGGTTAACCACGGAGTGCACGGAATGCATGGAATGGAAGGAGGACGCGGCAAGAATGCCCAGATCGTTTTAGCCGCCGTTTCTGCGGATCGGAATCCATGCAATCCGAGCAATCTGTGGTCAAAGGATCGGCGGTTAACCACGGAGTGCAGGGAATGCGTGGAATGGAAGGAGGACGCGGCAAGAATGCCCGGATCGTATTAGCCGCCGTTTCTGCGGATCGGAATCCATGCAATCCGAGCAATCTGTGGTTAAAGGATCGGAGGTTAACCACGGAGTGCACGGAATGCATGGAATGGAAGGAGGACGCGGCAAGAATGCCCAGATCGTTTTAGCCGCCGCTTTTGCGGATCGGAATCCATGCAATCCGAGCAATCTGTGGTCAAAGGATCGGCGGTTAACCACGGAGTGCAGGGAATGCATGGAATGGAAGGAGGACGCGGCAAGAATGCCCGGATCGTATTAGCCGCCGTTTCTGCGGATCGGAATCCATGCAATCCGAGCAATCTGTGGTTAAAGGATCGGCGGTTAAGGTGCAAAGCGTGCGAGTTGATTTGGGCCGGAGCGTGCAGGGGCGCCTCCGCTGCGGTCTCGGGGCAGTTCTCGCTTTGCTTTTCGGTTTCCGCTGTTCAATAACCGCAGGTCTTGAATCTCATCGATCGCTACCTTTTGCGCGAGTGGCTGAAAATGCTCGGGCTCGTGCTGGCCGCTACCCTCGGGTTGCTGCTCATGCAGGCGATGTTCGAGGATTTTCGTGACCTGCTGGCCAACGGCGCCCGGTTCACCGACGTGGTCATTTACTACATGATCAAGTTGCCCAGTTATCTGTCGGTCGTGCTGCCGCTGGCATTGCTGGTTTCGCTGCTCTACACCTTAGGCCAACTGCACCGCAATAATGAGATCACCGCCATGCGCGCGGCCGGCGTGGGCTTGTTTCGCATTACGCGCGGCATCTGGGCCGTGGGCGTGCTCCTGTGCGGGGTAATGTGGTACATCAACGCCACGGTGATCCCGTGGTCGATGGAGGAAGCCCGGGCGATCAAGGACGACATCGCCTATCGCCACGCCTCGAAAAGCCTCACGGTTGAGCACCTTGGCGTGAAGCCGAATGTTGCCTTCGATAACCGCAAGGACGGACGCATGTGGTTTTTTAATCGTTACGGCCAATTCAGCCGCCGCGGTTATGGGGTTACCGTGGTGGAACTCGATGGCCAACGCCGCGAAAAATCCCGGCTGTTGGCCCGCGAGGCTTCACGCGATCCAGTGCGCGGCGGTTGGGTGTTTCGCGACGGCCGCGAGCTCACCGTTAATGCCGAGGATGGTGAGGTCGAACGCTCCAAGCTGTTTACCGAACTGCATCGGCCGGATTGGGATGAGGATCCCGCGCTCATGCTCATTTTTGATGCCAAGCCCCAGAACCTTTCCTTTACGCAACTCCAGCGCATCATCGCCTTTTTCTCAGTCGACGATAACCCCAAGTTGAAGGCCTATCAGGTGCGGTATTATGGGCTTCTTGCGGACACGCTGGGACCGCTGATCATTATCGCTCTGGCCATACCCTTTGCGGTGAGCGGCGTGCGGGTTAATCCGGCCGTGGGTGTGACCAAGTCGCTCGGCCTGTTTGTGGTCTATTTTATCCTTCTTAAAACCAGCTCGATGCTCGGTGGCCGCGACGTGATTCCGGTGCTATGGGCGGCGCTGCTTCCGAGCCTGACGATGTTTGGCGCGGGGCTGTTCTTTTTGGCCCGCGTGCGCTGAGTCGGCAGCGTGGGCGTCCGGCGGGGTTTGCGCCGGAGCCGCTGGTGTGGCTGAAGGCGCTAGCGGGGAATCGTCGCTGAAATCGTTAACGATGCCCGCGTAGGCCTTGTCCTGCTTGTAAATCTGCAGGATGCGCCCGTGTTCGAAGTCAGTAGTCGGGAAAATTTGCGCGGCTTCGCCGGGCAGGAAAATCCCCGTGTAGGAGCGCTGGCGGTCCACCAATCGGCGAATGACAATCATGGTGTTTGTGCGCGATTTTGTGGCGAAAAAATCAACGGGACGCTGAATTCCATTAAGGTCAACGAGCTAGGTGCGATCACGCCTCAAGGCCACGAGGCGGATGTACTCAATGAGTACACAAAGAATGTGGTCTTGAGCGTGAGCTCAAGGAGGCCGTAAGCCTCACTTGAACGCTAATCAGTTTAATCAGTGTCCGCAGATACAAACGTACTCTGGGTTTTTGCAACCGGGGCAGGTAGCGGTGTTGAGATTAAAGCGGGCGACGGTCGCCTTCGCCTCTGGTGTCGCTTTGATCTGCACCACCGTGGGGAAATCGTTGCCCACAGGAAGCACGATATCGGAGAGCAGGCTGTTGCCGGTTTTGGTGAACGTCAGCGTGGTAGGTGCTGCGCGGTTGCCCGTGGTTACCGTGACGACCTGGTCGGCGGGAGCTACGGGTTTGCCGTCAGCGTCGATAAAGGTGATCTGCACCTTGCGCTCCGCTGTGACGAGGAACTCGGCGGGTGGCTTGCTCTTGGTGAGCATGCGGCCGCGATTAGGGCCTGCTATGATGGTTTCGTGAGCGGTGGCGAAGTTTGCACTCAGGGCGAGTGCGGCAATGGCGAGGAGGCGGAGGAGTTGGCTTTTCATAGTACTAGGATGAGGCGAGACTGTTTGGTTGGGGTTGGATTGTGACGGGAAATGGGGAGGGCAGAAAAAAAGGGCCGAGTTATTGCGCGGCGGCTGCGCCACGAGCCAGCGCTTGCTCGGCAGCACGGCGGCCGAAGGTGTAGAAGAGTAGCGGGGTCACCAAAAAATCGAGCAGCGTCGAGGAGACTAGACCGCCCACGATGACCACTGCGACCGGATGGAGGATTTCTTTACCCGGTTGGTCGCCCGCGAGCACCAACGGTATCAACGCAATGCCGGCCGCAAGCGGCGTCATCAGCACGGGCACCATGCGCTCCAACGTACCTCGCACCACCATCTCGCGGGTGAAGCCGAGCCCCTCGTGTTTCATCAGGTGCAGGTAATGCGAGATCATCATGATGCCGTTGCGTGCGGCGACCCCACCTACGGCTATAAAACCGACGAGCGTGGCGATGCTGATGTTGTCGAGTTTGAGCCAGGTAAACACCAGCCCGCCGACCAGCGCCAAGGGAATGTTGATCATCACCTGCAGCGCCAGTGACCAGCTTTGGAAATAGCCGTAGAGCAGGAAAATGATCACGGCGAACACCACCAAACTAAACAGGGCGATGCGCTGGGTGGCGTCCTTCTGCGCCCTGAACTCACCTTCATAGGTGATAAAATATCCCTCCGGTAGCGTCACCTTGGCATTCACTTCGTTTTGCAGCCGCTCCACGACTTTGCCCACGTCGCGTACCGTGGGCTTAATCGCCACGGTGAAGCGGCGCTGGCTGTTTTCGCGGAAAATCACGTTGGGGCCCCGCGCCTCGCGCACGTCGGCCACAGCCGACAGCGGAATGATTTGGCCGTTACCGGCCTTGATCGGCAGCTCGGCGATTTTTTCCGCTGAGTCGCGCCACGCCAGCGGCAGGCGGATAACCAGGTTGATGGCCCGCTGCCCCTCGCGCAGTTCCGCGATGGTTTTGCCGCCGATGAACGTGCTGAGTTGGTCGTTCAGTTCGCCAGGTGTCACACCGTAGGCCGTGGCGCGGTCGCGGTTCGCCTCGATGCGCAGCTGCGGGATGGTGGACTGCTGGTCGAGTTTGGCGTCCTCGAAGCCACGGATGCTTTTGGCAATGGTCTGCACCTCCGTGCCCAACTTGCGCAGGGTGTCGAGGTCCGGGCCGAAGATCTTGATCGCCACAGGCGCGGAGACTCCGCTGAGCATGTGGCCGATGCGGTCGGCCAATGGGCCGCCAACCACAGAAAAGGTCCCGGGCACGGTTTTTAGGCGGCGGTTAAGCTCGGCCAAAATCTCGGTGCGACTGCGCGCAGGCGGGCCTGCATGGGGGCCGTCACTGGCATCGCGGAAGTCCACATCGAACTCGGCGGTGGAAACCGGCACCACGTGGTCGCCGCGTTCGGCGCGGCCGAGGCGGCGGCCGACTTTGCGCACTTCGGGTACAGCGAGGATCTGCATCTCGATGACGTCGGAAATGCGGTTCATTTCATCAAGTGACGTGCCCGGCGCGGAGGTCACGGCGATGAGTGCGGTTTCCTCCCTGAAGGCAGGCAGGAAATCCTTGCCCATTTTGGGGTACAGCAGGAAGGCCGACACCATGCCGGTGAATACCAAGACGAGAACGGGAATCGGATAGTCGAGTCCGACGCGGAGGCTGGTGGCGCTCAGAATGCGCTTGAGGCGCACAACCAGCCAGCCGTCGTGGTGGGCATCCTTTGCGCTGGGGTTGAGCAGCAGCGAACACAGCACGGGGATGAGCGTGAGCGAGACGACAAACGAGGCGACCATGCTCACGATCGTGGCGATGGCGATGGGAGCAAAGAGCTTCCCCTCGACGCCGCTCAGACCGAGCAGGGGCAGGAAAACGAGGATGATTAACAGCGTCGCATAAAAGATCGAACTGCGCACTTCGCTCGATGCCGCCGAGATCACCTGCAACTTGGGTAACGGCGTGGCGCTTGAGGCGTTTTCACGCAGGCGGCGGAACACGTTTTCGACGTCCACGATGGCGTCATCGACCACCATGCCGATCGCCACCGCGAGGCCGCCGAGGGTCATCGAGTTTACCGTGATGCCGAAGTGTTTAAACGTGAGCAGCGTGATGGCGAAACTCAGCGGGATGGCCATGAGCGTGATGACCGTCGTGCGCACGTTGAGCAGGAACAGGAACAGCACCACCGTCACCATGATGGCGCCGTCGCGGATGGCGTCCTTGAGGTTGCCGATGGCGTGGTCGATGAAGTCCTTTTGCTGAAACAGGGTGATCGTCTCGACGCCGCGCGGCAGGGCGGGCTGCAACTCGGCGAGTGCCGCCTTGATTTGTGTGGTCAGGGCGCGGGAGTCGAAACCGGGGGACTTCGTGATCGACATGATGACGCCTTAGGTCGGCGTTTTTTCGGGTGTCTGGCTTACGGTGGCATCGCCGCGCATGGGCTCGATTCCCCAAATAACCGCAGCGACTTCTCCAAGCGTTACGGGGCGATCGTTGACGTGTTTAACCACCGTGCGGGCGAGGTCGCTCAGGTCGGTCGTCATGGCGAGATTGCGCACCATGATTTCGGTCGGGCCGGTGTTGATAAAGCCGCCGGTGGTGGTGCTGGCGGCGTGGGCGACGGCGGTTTCCAGTTCCGCAAAACTCACCTCGTTTGCCAGCATGCGGTACGGGTCGGGCTGGACTTCGATCTGCTTCACGCCGCCGCCCATGTTGAGGATTTCGGCGATTCCGGGAATGCTTTGCAGGCGCCGGCGGATGGTCCAGTCGGCGAGCGTGCGCACCTCGCTGGGTGGCAGGTAACCGGGTTCGCCCGCTGGCACGGTGCAGCGCACGCCCACGAGCAGGATTTCGCCCATGAGTGAGGCCACCGGAGTCACGAAGGGTTGCACGCCCTCGGGGAGTTGTTCGCGGGCTGTAAGCAGGCGTTCCTGCACGAGCATGCGGGCTTTGTAGATGTCGGTATCCCAGTCGAATTCGGCGTAAACGAGCGAGAGCGACACGTCGGAATTGGAGCGCAGGCGCGTTAGCCCGGAGACGCCGAGCAGTGCGCTTTCGAGCGGCTGCGTCACGCGGGTTTCCACCTCCTCGGGGGCGAGGCCGGGGGACTCGGTGAGGATGATAACGGTGGGCTTGGTGAGGTCGGGCAGGACTTCGACGGGCAGCGTGAGGCTGGATTGCAGGCCGAGCACGAGCACGATGAGCGCAATGCCTAGCACCACCGCCCGGTTTGCGAGCGACCACTGGATGAGTCGATTGAGCATGGTCAGTCGCTTTAGGGCTTGGGGTTGACCGAGGGCGGGACCCCTTCAGTGGTGTCCGGATTTGAACGGCCGACACCGGGGGCGGGCCGCGCGGACTTGCTAAAAAGGGTTACGAGAAACGCCACGAAAAACACGCCGCTGAGGATTTTCCAAAGCGTGCTGTCGCCGTGGGCGTGTTCGCTATGCGCATGGCCCTGGTCGCCCGAGGCCTTGGCTTTAGCGGCTTTGGACGTGGCGGTGATTTCGGAGCCATCGGCATTGTGTTCGTGGCCATGTGCTGCATCGAGAGCTTCTTTGAGCGACAGCGTGCCACCGCCCGCGAAGGCCAGCGAATAGGCGCCCTGGGTGACGACTTCGTCGGCGGGAAGTAAGCCGCTGATGATTTCAACGACACGATCATTACTGGCGCCGGTCACCACTGGAGTTTTCACAAACGCGTTGGCTAGATCGAAGTCCTTCACGTACACGAAGCGGCTCGAGGGCGTTCCCTGGATTGCGCTGCGCGGAACACTGGTGACGTCGCTGCGGTGCGCTGTGACGATTGAGAACTCAGCGCGCATCCCGGGGCGTAGTTTGAGGCCGGGGTTGGCCACTTGAAAGGCCGCCTCAACGGTGCCGCTGGCGGCATCGGCCAAGGCTCCAACGTGGTGAAGCTCGGTGGTGAAAATGTCTTCAGAGGCCGCGGTCACGGTGATCTGGGCCCGTTGCCCGACCTTCAGTCGGCTGGCGAGGTGCTCGGGCACGCGGGCAATCGCGTAGACGGTGGTCAGGTCGACGATTTCCGCCAGCGGCTTGTCGGGGTCAACTGGCTCGCCGACGACGGCGTGGACCGCACTGACGATGCCGCTAAGCGGTGCGTTTAACGTGACCGAGGGTGGCGGATCGCCGAGTTGGCGGCTTTCGACGAGAAAGGGGGATTCACCCTGATTAACCGGGTGGTCATGCTCAAGGTTTACGGCGAGCACTCGTCCCGGGATGCGGCTGCTGACGACGGCACGTTTGCCGGGTAAAACTTCGATGCGCCCCAAGGCGAATACGGTTTCGTTAAATACATCGGGCTCCACCTGCACGGTCTGGATGCGGAGGTTTTTAACTCCCGTCTCGTCGAGGATGATGGTGTTGGCGCGTCGATCGGAGGTAGCGGCCGCAAGCAAGGGGGCAACCAAGAGGGGCAATGCGAAGCGGAGCGGGTGGGTGAGGCTGACGAATTTCATCGGGGGGAAAGCAGGGCGCTGGTGAGCGGGTAAGTGGAGTTGGTGAGGGCTTCGAAGCGTACGAGTGCGGCGGCGTAGGCCCATTCGGCATCGAGGATTTCGCGGGAGAGGACGGATTGCGCGCGCTGGGCTTCGAAGACCTCGGTTAAGGGAATTTCACCCTGCGCGTAGCCGCGCCGGACGAGGGCGAGCGCTTCTTCGGTGGCGGGGCGGGCATCCCGGTTCAAGGTTAGGACGGTGAGGTGCGCGGTTTTTAACTCCTGCCATGCGGCGGCCAGCTGCGCGCGTAGTTCGGCCTTGATGGCGACCAACGTCTGCTCGGCGCCCGCAAGGCTGGCGCGGGCGGCACGGATGTTGCCCTGATTGTAATTGCGCATCGGCAGCGGCACCGAGACGCCCAAAACGAGCGCACCGTCGGAGTCCTCCCTGTAATAGCGCAGCCCACCGCTCGCCGTCACGTCGACGGCCGTCTGCGATTTGGCAACCTGCAGGGTGGATCGCTGGCTGGCGATGCGCGCCTGCTGTAGGGCGATGCGCGGGTTTTGGCCGAGTTGATCCAGCGCTAGCGTGGCGTCGGGGAGCGAAGCCGGGATTCGCAGTTCCCCAATCAGCGGGGCGAGCTCGGTGTCGGTGCCGTTCCAATACGTTGCCAGCGTGGCGCGGGTGCTGGCAGCGGCGGCTTGGGCGCGCGCGAGGTCGGCCTGGGCGGCCACCAGAGCGCTGCGGGCCCGCGCCGTTTCAGTGGGCGACCCTGCGCCGGAATGAACGCGCGTGGTGAGGGCTGCGAGCAGTTCACGGGCCTGCTTTACCGCATCCTCGGCAAGGACGAGGCGTTTTTCGGCAGCGAGGCAGGCGGTGTAGGCCAATGCGGTGGCGGCGAGCACGTCGGTGCGCTGCACCACAAACTCGGCGGCGGCCGCCTCGCGCTCGTGACTGGCGAGATGGATGCGCTTTTCGCGTTTGCCGCCGCGTTCTAGGGTTTGGCTCAATTGCAGCGTGGTTTGTGAGCGGCCAAGACCCGTGTAATCACCGGTGCCCAGCAGGTCATCGGCGCTGAGGGCCACCGTGGGTGAGGGGCGCTGCCCAGCCTGCTCGATCAACGCCTCGCTGGCCGTCTGAGCGTAGCCCAGTGCGGCTAGGCGCGGGTTGAGTTCGCTCGCACGCGCCAGGGCGACTTGCAGCGTGAGCGGGGAGTCGGACGGGGTTTGGCCAAAGCTAACCGTTGCCAAGGTTAGGGCCACGCAGCCAATCCGCGAAAGGTGAGGGTGCAGAAGGCGCTTCAGGGGCATAATAAAGGAGGTTAATGCAATTCAGTAGTCGCTCTCTATCGGCACAGGTAGGTGCCCAGTGAAGTGCCCATTTAGGCACGCAGGGAAAACAAAGCCGGTCCGCGCAGGGACGGCTTAAGCGACTAAAGCGGGGGCGCGCGCCGGCAAGGCGCTACGCCGCACAAACGACCACGTTCGGGCGAGTGACTCGCTAGCCGGGGTGGTGCCGGGACTAAATTGAGCACCAACGGGTTCTAGCGCGGTGGCTTCAAGCTTCGCCAGGAGAGCGCGGAGCTCGTTAACCCAAGCGTTCGCCGCGTAAAGAGCGGGAGCGGGTGTCGGGCTGGCGGTCGTGCGGGTAAAGTCCCGACAGGTTTCGTCTCCACAGGGTTCGTTGCTTGTTTGGCAGCAGGAATCGGTGTGCGAGACGTCTTGCAGCAAACCCGCTGCCTCCAGATCACAGTGCCAGGTCGCCGGCGCCCAAAGGGCCAGCACCAGCAGCGCAGTGATCTTGGCGAAAAAGGACACGTTGGGTTTTTGTGTTTTAGCTTGGGGGAACGTCAAGACGTGAGTTTCACTGAGGTTGAGGCCATTTCAGGGTGTTTCCTTCATGGAGTGGAAGTGTTTGGGGCTCAGGGGAACAACTTGGTTCTAAACTCAAAACAAGGATTTTGATTCTGCTTTGGTGGTATGAACTCCGAACACGACACAGCGAAGGGCAGTGGTAGGAGGACCCAGCAAGAAAGCCAGGTTCGCTGAAGCCGCCTCTTCTGCGGATCGGAATCCATGCAATCCGAGCAATCTGTGGTCAAAGGATCGGAGGTTAACCACGGAGTGCACGGAATGCACGGAGTGGAAGTAGGACGCGGCAAGAAAGCCAGGTTCGCTGAAGCCGCCTCTTCTGCGGATCGGAATCCAGGCAATCTGAGCAATCTGTGGTTAAAAGATCGGCAGTTAACCACGGAGTGCACGGAAGGCACGGAGTGGTAGGAGAACCCAGCAAGAAAGCCCGGTTTGCTGAAGCCGCCTCTTCTGCGGATCGGAATCCATGCAATCTGAGCAATCTGTGGTTAAAAGATCGGCGGTTAACCACGGAGTGCACGGAAGGCACGGGGTGGAAGGAGGACTCAGCAAGAAAGCCAGGTTCGCTGAAGCCGCCTTTTCTACGGATCGGAATCCATGCAATCTGAGCAATCTGTGGTTAAAAGATCGGCGGTTAACCACGGAGTGCACGGAAGGCACGGGGTGGAAGGAGGACTCAGCAAGAAAGCCAGGTTCGCTGAAGCCGCCTTTTCTACGGATCGGAATCCATGCAATCCGAGCAATCTGTGGTTAAAAGATCGGCGGTTAACCACGGAGTGCACGGAAGGCACGGAGTGGTAGGAGGACCCAGCAAGAAAGCCCGGTTCGCTGAAGCCGCCTTTTCTACGGATCGGAATCCATGTAATCCGAGCAATCTGTGGTTAAAAGATCGGCGGTTAACCACGGAGTGCACGGAAGGCACGGAGTGGTAGGAGGACCCAGCAAGAAAGCCCGGTTCGCTGAAGCCTCCTTTTCTACGGATCGGAATCCATGCAATCCGAGCAATCTGTGGTCAAAGGATCGGCGGTTAACAACGGCGTAAACGGAATGCACGGAGTGGGGGGACTAATTTTTTACTCCATCCCGTCTATTCGGTGCGATTACTGGTCAAACCCTGGATATGGAACTAAACGAACTCACCGAGAAAATAATTGGGGCCGCACACAAGGTTCTCTTCGCTCTCAAGCCCGGACTGGACGAGAAGCTTTACGAGCGGGCCCTAGTTATTGAACTCACCAAGCAAGGCCTGCGCACCGAGATCCAACGACCGTTTGAGGCTTACTACGATGGACACCTCATTGGCACACTCATCCCTGATCTGATAGTCGAGGGGCTTGTAATCGTGGACCCCAAAATCGTGACCGCTTTCAACGACACCCATCTTTCGCAGATGATTGCTACCTAAAAATTACGGGGCTGAAGACCGCGCTACTCCTCAACTTCAAATATTCGAGTCTAGGCATCAAACGCGTCTCCAATTGACCCCTTGGCCGAGCGGGAGAGTTCTGCAAAGACATAGTCGTCTTACAATAACCCGCCTCGGGCGTTGAGTGGGTTGCCTCCGGCCTCCAAAAGCCACTGTCCGGGCATCAACCGAGAGATCTAAGGGATCGAGTCTCCATCCTGCCCGTCGCTCACCAGCCGAACTGGCGTTTGATCCGCAGGGGTTCGTAGAGCTCGGGCGAGAGTTCGGTGATGAAGCGGCTCGGCGTGAGCATCATGCCGCCTGGGCCGGCCCGGGTGGCCACTTTCGGGTAACAAATGTAGAGCTCGTTTTTGGCCCGCGTCACCGCGACGTAAAACAAACGGCGCTCTTCCTCGACGTCGTCGGCTTCGATCGATCGGCGCCCCGGGAACATGCCGTCGGCCACCCCGATCACAAACACCACGTCAAACTCCAATCCCTTCGACTGGTGCACCGTGGTGAGTTTAACCGAATCGGGCGGCACATCGACGTGGCGCTCGCTGGTTTCACCGTTCATTAGTGCGACCTGCGAAAGCATCTCGGCCAGGTCGTCGAAGCGGCTGGCGAAACCGATCAGCGCCTTTAACTCCTCCAGGCGGTCGATGTAGTCGGCGTATTCGCCCTTCATGTAATCGCCGTACCAGCCGTCAATGGCGGTGGAGACGACCGCCTCGGGTTTGCCGCAGCGCATGGCATCGGAGATTTCTTTGAGCGAGGCGCAGAAGCTGGCCCACTCGTCCTTGGCATCCTTGGCGACCTTGCTCTTCACGTCGTCGGTGGCGAGCGCGTCGATGAAGTCGCGCTGCATGAGTTTGGCGTGGTCGAGGGCGGCGGCGTGAATCTTTTGCGCGCCCTTGTCGCCGATTTTTGGAAGGAGAATGGCGATGCGGTTCCACGCGGATTCGTTGCGCGGGTTGACCACGAATTGGACAAACGCGATCAGGTCGCGCACGTGTTGGCGCTCGAAGAACTTCACGCCGCTGGTGATCTGGTAGGGCACGCCGGCGCGGGAGAACGCCAGCTGGATTTCCAGCGCGTGGAAATGCGAGCGGTAGAGGATGGCGATTTCGCCGGGGGAAACGCCGTCGTCGTTAATTAACGAGCGCGTGCGTTTGAGGATAAAATCTGCCTGTTCACGGTCGTCGATAGCCTGGACGATCAGGGGTTTTTGGCCGTTCTTGCGGCAGGCGCGAAGCTCTTTATCGAAGTGGCGACCTTTGGGTTGGGCTTCGAGTACGCCGTTGGCGAGCTGGAGGATCTGCGGGGTGGAGCGATAGTTGGTCTCGATGCGGTGGATGAACGTGCCGGGGTGGCGGTCCTCAAACGTCATGATGTTTTCGAAATCCGCGCCGCGCCACGAGTAGATGCACTGCGCGTCGTCACCGACAGCCATCACGCGGTGATGCGGGGCGAGGGCGTCGATGATCTGCGACTGAATTGTGTTGGTGTCCTGGTACTCGTCGACGAGCACGTGGCGGAAGCGCTGGGCGAAATAGGCCGCGACATCGGGGGCTTTTTTCAACAGCTCCAGCCACAGTTCGAGCAAGTCGTCGTAGTCGAGCACGGCCTGGGAGCGCTTCCTCTCCGCGTAGGCGGCGGCGAAGGCCGGCAGCATGTGTTTGATCTCCGAATACTGGGGGAAGTAGCGTTCGACGGTAACGCCGACGCTGCGCTGGGTGTTGCGGGCGAGCGAGAGGACGTTGAACAGCGGGCCCGGCTTGGGGTTGGTCTTATCTTTAAAAAACAGCTTGTTCTCGATTTCGACCACCTGCTTGAGCATCGCCTCCGACTCATCGGCATCGAGGATGGTGAAATTTTTCTGGAGCCCGATGGCCTCGCCGTAGATGCGCAGGGCGCGGTTGCCGATGGAGTGAAACGTGCCGCCCCAGAACCGCCCCGGCTCGACCCCGGTGAGGTCGTGGACCCGGTGGAGCATTTCCTTGGCGGCCTTGTTGGTAAAGGTGAGCAGCAGGATCTCGGAGGGACGCACGCCCTGGGAGAGCAGGTAGGCGACGCGGTAGGTGAGGGTGCGGGTCTTGCCCGAACCGGCGCCGGCGAGGATCAGGAGCGGGCCGGGCTCGGCGGTGACGGCGGCGAATTGCTCGTCGTTAAGGGCCGCGCGGAAGTCGATGGACGGGACGCTGTCACGGGAGGCGGTGCGGTCGGAGGAAGAGTGGTGGTTGTCCATGCGCGAAGCGGTCAGGCTCGCGCAAACAGCGTTGGGCGCAAAGCGAAAGTTGATCCCAAATCCTCTAACCAACGTCCAACATTCAACGCTCAACATTGAACATCCAATCAACCGCCGCCTCCGACCGTTGAATGTTGGACGTTCAATGTTGGGTGTTGAACGTTCTCCTCCTTAGGTTGCTCACGGGCGCTGGTACACGGCCGCCTCACCGGTGCCCGCGTGGGGAGCGATCCATACGCGGTATTCGCCCGACTCCACCCGGTGCAGGCCGGCGCGGTCGATGAAACCGAGCGCTTCGTCGGTGAGGGTAAACTCCACCGTGCGGCTTTCCCCGGGCGCGAGCGTCAACCGTTGCCAGCCGCGTAACTCTTGCGCGGGCCGGGCACCTTCCGAGCAGGCGACGTCGCGCACGTAGAGTTGCGCTACGGCTTCTCCCGTTCGGCTGCCGGTGTTTTTGACGGTGGCACGCGCTCGAGCAGATTGCCCGTCGATTGTCGGCGGGACGATTTCAACCGAACCGTAGCTGAATGTCGTATAGGTGAGCCCGTAACCAAAGCGGTACAGCGGGTCGCGCGTCAGGTCGCGGTAATCCACCATGTCGGGCCGACCGGTGGTCGCGTAGTTGTAGTAAACCGGCACTTGCCCCGTCGCCCTCGGGAACGACATTGGCAGGCGCCCGACCGGTGCCAGATCGCCGCAAAGCATGGCGGCGAGCGCGGGACCGGCTTGCAGTCCGGGGTGCCAGGCTTGCACCAAGGCGTTGGCCTTTTCGGCGGTCTCGGTGAGCGCCAGCGGGCGTCCGCTAAATACCACGACGACCAGCGGTTTTCCGGTGGCAGCGAGAGCGCGCAATAACTCCGATTGCCTACCGGTGAGGGTGAGTTCGGCGCGGGAGGCGTTTTCGCCCGACCAGCCGCGCGGCTCGCCGACGGCGGCAATGATTACATCGGCCTCGCGCGCGGCGGCGACGGCAGCGGTAAAATCAGTTTCGTCGGCTACTGCCGCAGTGTGGTTGGCAGCTTCGTCGATGACCACGGAGCCGTCAGGCAGAGCGCGTGTGCGTGGGCCGGAGGGGAGTAAATCGCAGCCGCGATTAACCGTGAGTGTAGCGGTGGTTCCCAGTCGTTCGCGCAGGCCCGTCGCGAGCGTGACAACGTCTTCGCTGCGTCCGTGGCCGGGCCAGGTTCCGAGCATTTCTGTCGCGTCGTCGGCCAGCGGCCCGACCAGTGCGATGCGGCGCACGCGTGCGGCGGGGGTTGCCTCCGCACCCTGCGTTGCAGGCGACACGGCGAGCGGTAAAACGCCGTCGTTTTTAAGCAAAACGAGGGATCGGGCGGCTGCTTCGCGGGCCAACGTAACCGCGTCCGCTTGCATGAACGCTCGTGCTGGGGCCGTGGGATCGGCGAACGGGGTTTCAAACAGGCCGACGCGCAGTTTCAGGCGGAGGACGCGCCGTACGGCTTCGTCGACTACAGCCAGTGGCACGCTGCCGTTGGCGACTTGGGATGCGAGGGTTTCGCGGTAGCAGCCGGAGATCATGTCCATGTCGTTGCCGGCCAGCAGTGCGCGGCGGGCGGCTTCAGCACGGTTGGCCGCGTAACCCCATTCGATACTCTCCGCGACGCTGTTCCAGTCGCTCACGACCAGGCCGGTGAATTTCCACTCATCGCGAAGAACGCCGTTGAGAAGCGCGCCGTTGGCGACGGCCGGGATGCCGTCGATGGCGTTGAAGGCGCTCATCACGCCGAGAGCGCCGGCTTGGATGCCGGATTCGAAGGCGGGCAGGTGGGCGTTACGCAGGGTGAACGGCGTGATGTCCGTGGTGTTGTAATCGCGCCCGCCGGTCGTCGCGCTGTATCCGACGAAATGTTTGAGCGTGGCCGCCGCGCGATCGGGCGCAGCCGGGTTGCTGCCCTGAAACCCGCGCACCGAAGCGGCGACCAAACGCGCGCCGAGATACGGGTCTTCGCCAAAGGTCTCGGCGACGCGGCCCCAGCGTGGGTCGCGGGCCAGATCACACATCGGCGCGAAAATCCACTCGGCGCCCACCGCACGTGTTTCGCGGGCGGCAACGGCTTGAGTGCGTTCCACCAGGTCCGTATCCCACGCCGCGGCGAGGGCGAGTGGGATGGGGAAAGTCGTGCGGTAGCCGTGAATGGTGTCGGCCCCAAAGAGCAGCGGAATGCCGAGGCGAGATTGGCCGACAGCGGCGTTCTGGACCTGATTGCGTAGCGCGGTGGCGATCTCGGGCGGGGCGCTTAAGATAAACGAGCCGTAGCGGCCGGCGCGCACATCGGCCAGTGCAGCTTCGACGTGCTCGGGGGTGTGGATGACGCCCTGGGTGAGTTGGCCCAATTTCTCGTCGAGCGTCAGGCGCGCCAGTAGGGTTTCAACGCGGTCAGGGGAGGACGGGGTTTCGGCGTGCATAATAACCGCGAGTAACGGGACGAGGATGGCGAGTGGCAGGCGCATGGTGCGTGGGCGTGGGGCGAAGGGCGGCCACGAGAGGGTAAAACCCGCCTCAGGGCAAATGCTGGTTTGCGCTCGGGGCGGGCTTCGGCACATCCCGCCATTTCTCGGCATCTCCGGCTTGGGGGCGGGCGCCCCGTTAGCGGATTTCCCAGTCGTAATGGAATTCCGAGAGTAGCTTCGGCTTGGTCGCGGTGACCTGCACCACGTCTTCGATCCGGCAGCCGCCCAAACCTGGGTAATATAGCCCCGGTTCAACCGTCACCACGGAACCCTTTTTCAGGACGTAATCGACTGAGGACATGCGCGGTGCTTCGTGGACGTCGAGGCCAAGCCCGTGACCGGTGCCATGGAAAAAACCGACTGAACCGGTGGGCGTGCGTTTGGTTTCAAAACCGTGGCGCTCAAAGGTGTTTAAGCACTGTTGGTGAACGTGGCGGCCGTTGACCCCGGCGCGAACGACTTCGAGCGCGGCGAGCTGCGCGGTACGCACGGCGGCGACGAGGTGGTTTTGTGCCTCGCTGGCCCGGCCCTTAAGAAAGGTGCGCGTCATGTCGCCATGGTAACCAGTGGCTGTCACCCGAGGGAAAACGTCGACGATGATCAGCTCGTTGGCGCGTAACGGCCCGTAGCCGCGCTCGTGCGGATCGCAGGCCTGGTCGCCGCCGGCGGCGATGGTATCGACGGAGAGCGCGCCGGCCTCCAGGCAGGCGATTTCAATGGCGGTCTTGAGGCGCTCGGAGGTGAGCGGGTGCCCGTCGAGCACGAGCAAACCGGCCTTGATCTTGCTTTTGCGAAGGAGCCGTTCGGCCGCACCAATGCCGAGGGCGCTGCAGCGGTTGCCCTCGCGCAGGGCGGTGATTTCGGCGGCGGTCTTGATTTCGCGCTCGGGGAAGAGGGCGGGAACCGCGGTGAGTTTCAAGCCGAGTTCACGCAGGCGGTCGGCCAGCCCGATTGGGAAGTCGTTGGCCACCTCGAAGACGTGGGTTTTGTAGTTGCGGGCAAGCAAGCCGATGACCTCGGCCACGCCGATTTTGGCGTTGGGGTGGCGCGCGCGGGCTTTTTCAAGCCAGGGCTCTAAGGCGAGCACGGTATCGAAGCCGGAGGTTTTTTTGGCGCGTCCAAACTCCAAGGCGTTGAGGACGGCGATTTTTTTGCCACGCAGCTCGATGGCGATGAAGGGATCCGGCACACTGAAACGGCCGAAATAGAGCATGTCGGCGCTACGGGAAGTGTCGGCGTAAAGGAGCTTGGCGGGTGCGATGCGGGCCACGATGAGGTTGTGTTTAAATTTAAAACAATCAGTCACGTGCTCTGTGCAAAACGCAAATCAGGTTTCGTCGCTCCTGCGAGTGCTGGCGCTCGCCGGTTTCCTCGCGCTTTCCATCGGTACTGGCCGCAGTGACGAGACGAAGGCTGCGACGGCCCAAAATGCTGCTACGGATTTTTATACTATCGCGGTAGGTGGAAAAGCGGTACGGATGCAGCTTGCGGTTAAACGCGCTGAAATGGAGCACGGGCTGATGGGGCGTACCGACCTCAAGACCGACGAAGGCATGCTGTTTCTCTATGCTAAGCCGCAGCGGATGAGCTTTTGGATGCGCAACACGCCCACGCCGCTCGACATCGGATTTTTCGCAGCGGACGGCACGTTGAAGGAAATTTACCCGCTGTATCCCTTCGACGAAACACCGGTGGCGTCCAGGGGCGGAGCGCTGATGTTCGCGCTGGAAATGAAACAGGGTTGGTTCGAGTTCAACGGGGTGAAACCGGGTGCGCAGCTCGACCTGAGGGCACTGGCTGTAGCCCTGCGGGTGCGCGGATTTTCACCGGCGGCTTATGGGTTGAAATAACGCGGTTGCCGCTTCGCTGACGGCTGCGAGTCGACAGCGCACACGCATTGAGGGAGTTGCCCCGGCGCTTGGGCTCCGGGTCAGACAGGGGTGTGAACGCCGGGTTGGAGCGCAGCGTTCACACCGAAGACGGGGTTACTTAACCGCCGCCCAAACGCGCTGCACGTCCTCGTGTTCTTCGAGCGCTTGGAGGAACTCGCCAACATCGGCACGGTGCTCGTCGCTCAGTTCGGGGAACATTTTGGCCACGTAGCCGATTTCACTGGTGACGACCGTCCAGCCATTGGCCGACAGCCAAGTCGAGGCCGAGTGCACGGCGGTGCGCTCCGTATGGAAGCGGGCGCCGGTCGACTCAGCGGGAATGTCGTCGTTTTGCTCGTGGCTGATGGCTTCGAAATCGTTGGCACCCGCCTCGATGGCGGCGGCTTCCAAATCAGTGGTTGAGGCGGGTGTATGGGCTTCGACGATACCCACGTGTTCAAAGAGGAACTTGTTGCTGCCTGTGGTGCCGAGGATGCCTTTTTTGAAGAGCACGCGCATCTCGGGGGTGGTCCGTTGCACGTTGTCGGTGTAAACTTCCACGATGACCGGCACCTTGTGGGGCGCGTAGCCCTCGAACACGATGTGGTCCATGATCATTTTCTCGCCGCCGATGCCGGCGCCCTTGTTGATGGCGCGTTCGATGACGTCGCGCGTGACACTGGCTTTTTTCGCCTTTTCGACGGCGGCGAACAGGCGGGCGTTGGCGGCCATGTCGGCCCCACCGATTTTGGCGGCAACGGTGATTTCCTTCACCTGTTTGCCGACCATTTGCCCCTTCTTGTTGTTAACAATCGCACGTTTCGCGTGTAGCCATTGGCGTCCCATAAGGCGGAAAGGGTTAAGCGGCTGGTCAGGCTTGAGCAATCACAGAAGTAGATGATGCGGATACTTGTTTTGCCGCTGCGTTCAGCCCGAATCCGTAGGCTGCGAATCGCGCCGCCAGCGGTGAACAATCAGTACCTCAAGCTGGCGTAAACGGGCTGAAAATGGGGTGCTTTTGCGGGGCTTTTTACAACCAAGCTCCCTCGGCGGATTTCGGATCAGGTGTTTCCCCTATGTTGCCGGTCGGTGTTTACCCCAGAAGGCATATTAGCACTGCTTTTATTGAGGGTTTAGTGCTTTTACGCAGTACAGAAAACAACACGCCGCTTCAGTCTTGGCTGAACGTGTCGAAGATTAACCTTAACTTCACAGCCCACCCATGAATTTGCAGGAACCCTCCAAACCCGACGGTGACGTCAAGCGACTGACCAATGACCGTGAGTGCCTTTTACCTCTCATGGATTCACTGAACGCTTCGGGGCAAATCCTTGGGTTGCTCAATATGGCGATCAGTAACCCGCGCACCACGATCGCGGATATCGCAACGATTCTGCGGCGCGACGTGATGTTGTCGGCGCGGATCATTCGTATCTCCAATTCCGCTTTTTTTGTGCGCACCTCCAACGTGTGCAAAACCATCGAGGAGGCCCTGCAGCGGGTCGGGATGCGCGAGATTGCCCGCCTCATCGCCACGGCCACCATGCAGGGCATGGCCCCTCCAAAGCTGCGCGCCTACGGAATCACCGGCGATCAGTTTAATAAAAGCGTCCTGTTCACCGCCTCTGCCAGCCAACTCATCGCCACCGAGGTCAAACTCGACCCCAATGTTGCCTACCTTGCCGGTCTCATGCGCCCGCTGGGGATTTTGGTGCTCAATAAATGGGCCGAACAGCAGTTTCCTCACGTCGATAAACTGGTCTGGGGTGACGCCGTTTCGCTCCTGCAGTGGGAGTTCAACACCTTCGGGGTTAATCACATCGAGGTATCCAGTTTCATTACACGCAAGTGGGGCTTCCCTGCCTCGGTCAGCGACAGCATCGAGAAATCCACCGACGACCTCGCTTGCATTAACGAGGCGCCCATGTCGCTCATTTTACAGACGGCTGAGACGCTGGCCGAAAGCAATCGCGCGACCTTCCACGCCCAACAGGCCGGCGCAATCCTCCGCAAAAACCGCCTCGACGCCCTGGGTATCAAATCCGTGCAACTGATCGAAATTAGCCGCGGTGCACTGAAACAATCCCTGGAATTTTCATCTTAACCGCCACCATGACTCCATTCATCAAGGTTGACTCCAAATGGCTCAAAGCCGCTTCAGCACGCCTGCCTTCATCTGCCAAACTGATCGACGCGCTTTACCGGGAAATCAAAAAGCCGGACGTTGATATCGACCAGGTGATACGACTGGTTTCGATGGATGTCGCCATCACCAGTCGCCTGTTGCGCATGGCCAACAGTGCCTGCTACACGCGCGGTGAGACGGTAACTAGTGCTTAATTGCGTAGATTAATGATAGTATTTCTGAGTTGGCTTCCCTTGACCTCGCGCTTGCGCCACTTGAACGGCTTGGCATTGGGCAGGTAGGCGGCGACGAAAGCGTCAATGGCCTGACTAAGTTCGGCGACGCTTCTGAAGTTCGCGCCCCGTAGCGCCTTCCTTGTTAGTATGCCGAACCAGATTTCAACTTGATTGAGCCAACTCGCCGAGGTTGGGGTAAAGTGGAAGTGGACATTGGGGTGCCGAGCGAGCCAAGCGTCGCACTTTTTGTGGGTGCAATAATTATCCAAAATCACGTGGAGTTCTCTCTCGGGCGGGTGATCCGCCACCACTTGGTCCATGAACAGCAGGAACTCCTCCCGGCGCTTAAGGGTGGTTTTCTGCGTCTTGATCAAGCCCGTGGCCACATCAAGGGCAGCGAACAAGTTGAGTGTACCGTGGCGCTTGTAGGTGCTTTTGAGTCCCTGGACGATTTTACCATTGTCGGTCTCCACGTAACCGGTGGCGCGCTCTAGGGCTTGGATGCCAGGCTTTTCATCCACACTTATCACCAATGCCTTTTCCGGTGGGCTCAGGTAGAGCCCGACGATATCGGCTGCCTTGGCTGCGAACTGCTTGTCAGTGCTCACGCACCACGAGCGCTGGCGCTGCAGGCAAATGCCCTCCTTGCGCAGCACTCGCCAGACCGCGTGCACCGAGCCGCCGAGCACACGGGCCACCGCTGGACCATCCCAGCGCGCCTGCCCCGGAGGGGGTGGCCCTTCCAATAAAGCCAGCACCCGATCTCGAAAGTCCTCACCGTAGGTGCGCTTCGCGCCCGGCCGTGCCGCATCATCCAGCCCCTTCATGCCAAGCAGCACAAAGCGATCCCTCCACTTTATTACGGTGTTCGGCCTGGTGTTGCAGCGGCGCGCCACCTCTTGCACCTGCTCGCCACTCACGCACCCAAGGATCATCCGGGCGCGCTCAACTCGCTGCCTCGACTCAATCCGGCTGGTTGCCCGTTTTTCTAGGGATTGCTGATCCCCCTCGCTACAAGTGATTCGCACGGCTTTTCGTCCCATCTACAAAGCGGATAAAATATCACTTATTATTGCAAGTAAGCACTAGCCTAGATCAGGCGCTTTCTTGGCTGGGGGCGTTTCAGGCCTACCGGGTCGCCTGCATTACCGTTTCCGCCAAACTCTGCGAGCAAAGCCTACCCATTTACCGCATCTCTGCAGACCGCCTGCTTGCCAATTCCATCGCCATGGCGGTGGGCATGGAGCTGGTCTCGGGCAAAGCGGGTGTCGACCATAAGGCGGGTTACACCATTGGCTTATTGCACAACCTAGGTCGGATCGTGCTTCAGCGCGTCGCCCTGCAAATGGAGATCCCCGCCGGTGCCGGCGATTTGCCGGATATTCAGTCCGTGGTGAGCTGGGAACGTAAAGTTTTTGGCTGCACCCACGCCGAGCTCGGCGGCTCGGTTCTCTCGCTTTGGGGAATGAACCCGATTTTTAGTCAAGTACTAGTTCATCAGCATGATCTGGGGAGCGTGGAGAATACCGAGGTGCGCCGCTGGGGGGCGCTTTTGCACCTTACTGCGACGTTGGTGGCGAGTACCGAGTTTGGCCTCGGGGTGACCAGTGATGCTTGGCCGATATCGGAGGAGATGTTTGCCGACGCAGGGATTCCCCAGTTGGACATCCTGAAAATGAGCGAGGAGATCACCGTGGCGACCAAAGTGCTGTGTGAACAGAGCGGTTTGGCGATCGTTTCAGCGGGATCCAATTCGCTGTAAAGCGATGCCGGAGTAGGTGAGTGGAGGTACGCTTGATCCGCGCTGAAGGGGCGGATTGCGCCAGTGCCTGAGCTCACGCTCAGGGCCACGGTAGTCAGGCTGCGCGGGAGTCGGGGAGGGGCAAACCGTGTGGCCTTGCGCGTGAGCGCAGGGTGTTTTGCCCAACGGGCAAAGCGTCGCCCCATCCCGCTCAGGGCGTGGGTGGGATTGCACAACGGTGAGCACCGGCTGCGGGGAATTTCCCGTGTTTGTCAGGTTTTAGGGTTCAAACCCAAGTCGGCGATGTCAGTGGCGTATGAACCTGAATTTCAGCACCACGATTAACGACGGCACGCTTCGCGTCACGGTGGACAGTACGCGCCTGGATGCGGCAATCGCCGGCGAGTTTAAGGCGGGGGTGGAGTCGGCCTGGGTGGCGGCCGTAACCGGCGTGGAGATTAACTTGGGCGCCGTTGAATTTATCGACAGCTCGGGTGTCGGCGCGCTGATCAGCATTTTCAGGAAATCACTGTGCGTGCGCGGAGGCATTCGGCTGACGCAGGTGCGCCCCGGGGTGTGGGCCGTATTGGAATTATTGCACCTGTGCTCCCTGTTTGAATCGGTTTCAGCGGCGGAGCCGAGCAACAGTACGGACGTGACTGCGCCGCTGGGTGCTTAAACTACTGAGCGTTAGAGTTAAGGGATACAGCATCCTTGAGCTCACGCTCAAGGCCACACTCGGCGTGAGAACACTCCGCGAGAACACACTCCGCGTGAGCGCACTCGTCGGGCGCACACGCCTCGTGGCCTTGAGCGTGAGCTCAGGGTCATTTTCAACGGTTTCAGCTCTCTCTGTTCATAAACCAACTTCGTTGAGCTCATCTTGATCGCGACGTATAATCAGAGGGCCGAGGGCCAACGGTAGGGCTTCTGCGGGTGGATTTTTGGGCAATATGCGCCGCAGCGTTTAAGTTTCGGTGCGAATGTGCCGTTAACGGTGGAGTTATCGTGCGCCCCGCCATGCCCTCTCGCTCACAGCTTCGTCCCGATGAGTCGGTGTTCCGCCGCGTTTCCCGCACCGGCTTGGGGTGGGCGTGCGCCCTACTTGTGCTCGCTGTCGGTGCTGGGTGCGCGTCCCCGCCACAACCCGCCACGCCCTATGTGCGCCAAACGGCGTTGGTCATGGTAGAAAACCACACGGAGTGGCCTTGGCGCATCGCTTTCGTTCGCGCGGAATCCACCGCCGCTTCCGCGCCCCCGCCAATCTACGCCAGCACCCCGGCTCCTGAAGCCGCCCCCGCCCCCCCCGGCTTGCCTTGGCTAACGCTGGCCCCGCGCGAAACCCGCCGCATTGACTTGCCGGGTGGGATTTACCGGGTGCACCGCGAAGTGCTGCGCGCCAAGATCGATCCCGTGGAGCCGGAAACGGCCGCCGCAACCGACGCCGGAGTAAGTCTATGGTTCGTCCCTGGACGTAGTTACACCTGGCCGTTGGCCACCCTGTTTTCAACCGAGGAGGTCGCCCCATGAACGACGAGCGCATACCGTGGCAGGCCGATGACCCTGAGAGCGGGGCGGTGCAAGTGTCCGGACGCCCCGTCCACGCTTCGTGGTCGATGCTGCGTGAGCATTTCCGCCGCGTGTTTCTGGAGCCGCATCGTCCCGCGGGCTCCGACATGGTGGGCTGGCGCTGGTTGGGGGGCTCCGTGCCGCGGGCTCCTGAAGCGGCCGACTTGGCCGACATACGCCAACTTTTGCAGCATGCCCTACTCGACATCACCGCCGATTTGGAACGGCGCGAAGAAGACCCGGCAATCACCAGCCCGCGCGAGCTTTTAGCCGCAGTTAAATCCATCGTTCACGATCTAACCGAGGGCACCGACATTGATCTGGGTACGTACGCGGTGGAGACGGACACGGGGTGGTTTATCCGAAGCTGGGGCTTCAGCCATCCAGCGCCGGCCAAACTGGCCGACCCTTCGGAGGCCGTCGCCGAAACGCCTTCGGAAGCCCCTGTCGCGCACGAGGCACACGTGGAGAAACCGCCTGTTACCAAGCGCACTAAACTCGTCCGTTGGGGCGCTGGTGGCGTGGTGGTACTAGCTGCGGCGGCGGCTGTGTTTTGGTTCAAAGGTAGCGCTCCGAAATCGCCCGCCGAAGTGCAGCCTGGGCAGCCTGCGCTCGCTAGCGGTGAAACGCACGAAGCCCCTGCGGCAGAGGTTGCGCACCAGGCGCCGTTGTTGCCCCCGACCGCCCCGGCAGCCGAAACGCCTGCACACGGGGAGGCCGCCGCACCGACCGGGGCCGCGTTGGGCACGAGCTCGACGACTGTGGCGCAAGCGCACTCGGCCCCGCCGGGAGCGGCTAACGAAGCGCATTCCCCAGGTTTTTCCACTGCGCCGGCACCGAGCGCACAAGTAGGCGGCATGCCCGTGTTGCCAGGGCAAACGGGCAAATTGGGCGGGGCCGACGCCACCGTGACCACCCACGCCGAAACACTCACGACTCCGGCCCTCTCCAACGGGACCGCCGTCGCCGATGCTACGTCGGCTCACACAGCGGAGTCTGCGGGTGCGGCCGGGGCTTCCACGCCGAAGCAGGCGAGAGCGGACGCAGCTGCACCCTTAACCACCGCGCACGGTGGCGGTACGGAGGCCCCATCCCCCGCGCTTGGTAGTGGCACGGTGGGGCTTTCACCGGAGGCGCCGCCCGCACCGGCCAAAGACACGGCAGCGGGTATCGACGCCGTTTCACTTCCAGAAATTCAGGGAAAGCCGGCTTCGGCGGAGGCTGCAGACGCAGCGCCGGAAGCCGCTGCGCCAGCCCCGGCCCCGGCTTCCGCGGTTGCGCCAAAATCAAGCGAACCCCCGGGCGTGACGGAAATCGTGTGGGCTAACAAAACCGCGAGCCCGCCTTCTGCGGAGAATCCTCCGCCGCTTAAATTCGATCTCACTCCGGACGCCCTCGCCACAACGCTCTTTCCGCCTAGCGCTGATGCAAACGCGGCCGGTGCTGCTTCGAGCGAATCCGGCGCTTCGCCTTCAGGAAGTACTGCCGCGAACAACGCGGGCGGCGCTCCCCCGTCGCCCGCGTCCGCGCCTGCGGCTTCCGATAATCCGGACACTGCCGCAACCACCTCCGCCGGCGCCACCGCCAAAGTCAAAAAAACTGCTGAGGCCACCTTGATTACCTACAAAATTGGCGAGTTGAAGGTGCGGTCCTTCCGCGATCCCGTTTTAGCGACCACTCCGGCTGAACGCCCCAGCAACCCCATGTTGGCCGAAGCGCGGGTGCAGGCCTGGGCAGGGACCCAAGCGGCCAAGCCCGAGTCATTCCGCAAACCGGTGGTGAATGGCGGGTGGAGTTTCCGGCCGGCCAAGGGCGCAACCTGGACAAAGCACCCGGTCTGGCTCGATACGGCCACGGGCAAACCGGTTAACGGCTTGCGCGTGAGCGAAAACGGACTGCACCTGAATTGGACGGGGCTGGTGCCGACGGAGGGCTTTACCGCCCACGTTGTTGATGAAAACGGAATCGAGCAGGCGCGCCTATCCATCTCACCGGCGGAGCGTCTTATTGAGGTGACAACGATCGCCGTTTTCAGCGAATCGGCGCCGACCTTCACGGTGGATTTAACCTCCCGTGAAGCGGTCACAGGCACGATGGTCTGGCACAGCCGGACGCCCGCCTGGTTGGATCGGCGCTGGGAAACTCAGCTCATGGAGCGGCAAATTAGGGTCAAGTGCCTGCCGACGCCGGCCATCATCAAAGAACCGTCCTCCGGGTTGGTTTCATTGAGTCATCCCGCCAGCGGCTGGGCGCTGACGTGGGAGGTCACCACGCGCCCGACCGCCAAGTCGGTGGGGGCGCCCTGAATACGGGGACGGGGGAAAGACCGTCCAACTGTCCAACATCGTCCTTCACGGCTTACTCGCCGGGCGCGGGCAATGCTGTTGCCATCGGCTGGCGGAGGGCTTCAAAACGTTGCCTCTCATGAAGTCCAACCAGCCCTGCTCTGAATGCGGTACGCCGTTTGACTGTGGTTGTGCGGTCGGCACCTGCTGGTGCAACGACTATCCGGCGATCTTGCCGGCGGATTTTTCAAGAAAATGCCTCTGCCCGTCCTGTTTGGCGAAGGTCATCGGCAAGCACATTGAAGGACGTTTGGCCGACTTGCCGTTTGAGGAGGCCCTGATTTTGGCGAAACAAAAGCCAGCCTCCAACCGACTGCTCGAGCACATCGATTATACGGTAAAAGGAGGCAATTACGTCTTCACCCGCTGGTATCTGCTTAAACAGGGAAAGTGCTGCGGCAATGGCTGCCGCAACTGTCCTTACCCGGCAAAGGCCTGATGGCCGGAATCGAGTCGAGGAGCGGCGCGGCTTGTCTTACGCCGCGAGCCACTTACGCGCGAGAGCGGTGAACAGCGCCGCATACGCCGGGTGGCCGAGCGCTTCGGCGGAGTGCCCAGGAAGGAAGCAGTGGATCGCTCCGCCCCACGCGCTGGACGCGCTGCACGCTTGGGGATAATCGACGCCTTCGTAATTGATGGTCAGCCAAGTCTCGAAGGGGTGCTGCGCTGCCAGTTTGATGTAAAGTTCGTCGGTGGGCAGGTCGGTGATGGCGGGGATATTTGGGATACTCGCGAGCGCGGCCGGCGTTGCGACGAGGTGCAGCGGCACGATCGGGTGTGTGCTGACGGGCATCTGGTCGGGGTCGCCGTTGCGTACCCAGCGCAATGGCATGAGTTGGCGCCACCACGCCCACGGCCAGCAGGCCGCACTGCCACCGTGCAAAATCCACAGCGGTCGGCCGGCGGCGAGGTGGGCCTGCAGCGGCGCTTCGAGCTCGGGTGCCGGCGCCGGGTTACCCGGTGTGCCGGCGATGGAATTGAAGGCGAGCGTGGCTTCGGGGTGCGCAGCCAGGGCGGCAATCAGCGCCGCGTAATCTTCCTCGATATAGTGAACCTCACATAAGGGCCTCAGGAGTTCGGCCTGAGCACGCCCTGGGGCGGCGCCGTAGTGACGGTCGGCAAAGAGGATGACAACGGGGGGCTTCATGATGCGGTGAGTGTGGTTGCGGGAGCTTAAAATGAAAGAGCGGCGGCACGGGCCAAAATGCCGATGCCGCCGCTCCGTTTAACCGAATTAGTCTAAACCTTGCGCTCACGCGCAAGGCCACGGGGCGCTTGGTCTATCAGTGTGTGGCATATCCGACCTAGGCCCATTCGAGCTAGGGCCATCCGAGTGTGGCCTTGAGAGTGAGCTCAAGGATTTCCGGCGCACCAATGGTAAACGCGTATGGGTTTTAGATCTTCGCCAGGTCTTTCCAGGTGCGGTCAGCGCTCGATTGCAGGCCGACTTCGGCGAGCTGCACGCCCTTGGCACCTTCGAGAAGGTTCCAACGGAACGGCTCGTCGAGGGCAACGTGACGCAGGAACAGTTCCCACTGCACCTTGAAGGCGTTGTCGTAGCTCTCTTGCTCGGGAACCTTGCTCCAGTCGGAGAAGAAGTCGATGGGCTGCTTGATGTCCGGGTTCCAGATCGGCTTGGGCGTGTTGCCGTAGTGCTGGATGTAAACATCGCGCAGGCCGGCGACGGCGGTGCCGTGGGTGCCGTCCACTTGCAGGGTGAGCAGGTCGTCGCGGCGAACGCGCACGTTCCAGGATGCGTTGAGCTGCACGATGACGCCGTTGGTCAATTCGAAGGTGGCGTAGGTGCTGTCATCGGCGGTGCACTTGTAGGGTTTACCGGCTTCGTCGACGCGCTCTTCGATGTGGGTCGAAGCGAGGCAGTTCACCGACTTGATCGGGCCGAAGAGGTTGTCGATCACGTAGCGGAAATGGCAGAGCATATCGATGGCCATGCCGCCGCCGTCCTCGGCGCGGTAGTTCCACGAAGGACGCTGGGCGGGGATGTTGTGCCCCTCGTAAACCCAGTAACCGAACTCGCCGCGCACGGAGAGGATTTTGCCAAAGAAGCCCTGCTCCATCAGGCGGCGCAGTTTAACCATGCCGGGCAGCCAGAGCTTGTCTTGAACCACACCGTTCTTCACGCCGGCCTTGCGGCAGATCTCGTAGAGGGCAACCGCGTCGGCGGTCGCGATGGCGGTGGGCTTTTCGCAATACACGTGCTTGCCAGCCTCGGCGGCCTTTTTGACGGCGGCGAAACGGTGCAGCGTGGTCTGCGCATCGAAATAGATCTGGTACTGCGGATCCTTGAGTACGGCGTCGAGGTCGGTGGTGTATTCTTTGACCGAGCACAGAGCGGTGAGCTCGCGCAGTTTGTCTTCGCTGCGGCCCACGAGGATGGCGTGGGGCATGATGATCTCGTCAGGGGAAACGCGCACGCCTCCTTGTTTGATGATGGCGTCGATGGAACGCAGCAGATGCTGGTTTTTGCCCATGCGTCCGGTGACGCCGTTCATGATGATACCGATTTTGTGGATTTTCATAGGGTGAGGGTTAGAGGAAAGGAAACGGGAAAGGGTGAGAAAAAGGGATGAAGGGAAACCGACTACTTAGACTTTGGTTTTGTAGGCGGTGAGGATGTCGGCAAGGAACTGGTCTTGGTCGCGGGCCCAGTGGCGGGTGGAGAAAATCTCGACCTCGATCGGGCCGTCGAAACCGGCTTTCTCGACGAGGCCGCGGATGCCGGGGATGTCGATGCAGCCTTCGCCCATCAGCCCGCGGTCGTTCAAGAAATCAGCGGTGGGCGTCACCCAATCGCAGACGTGGAAGCCGATGATGCGGCGGCCGGCGCGGGCGATTTCTGACTCCAACTGCGGATCCCACCAGATGTGATAAACGTCGGCGGCGATGCCCAGCCAGGTGTCGCCGAGCTGATCGATCATGTCGTTGCACTGGCCGATGGTGTTGATCGCGCTGCGGCAATCGGCGTACATCGGGTGCAGCGGTTCGAGCGCGAGTTTGACCCCGGTTTGGCGGGCGTGATCGAGACAGGCGGCGACGCCTTCGGTGATCTGGCGGCGGTTTTCCGGCAAGCTGAGTTCGGGGCGGGCGCCGCATACCAGCACGACTTGGGGCGCGCCGACGGCGGCGGCTTCATCGAGGGCACGACGGGTGTCGTCGAGGGCGGCGGTGCGTTCAGCAGCGTTGAGGCCGGGGAAAAAACCACCGCGCACCAGCGAGACGGCGCTCAGGCCGTTGTCGGCGAGCATGGCGCGGGACTCGGCCAGCGGGCGACCGGCGAGCCATTGACGCCAGACACCGACACCGGGGACGCCGGCGGCAGAGAACTTGGCGACGGCTGTGGGAAGGTCCCACGGCTTGGTCGTCATCGTGTGGATGGCGAGACGGGAGAGGTTGTCCATGACGGGGAAAACTTAGGCGAAGAACGTGTAGTAAGGCTGGCCCTTGTTCAGGCGGTTCAGATAAACCGCCAGTTCCATCGCGTGGTAGTCGCCCCACATCGAGGATTCGCCGTACGGAGCCTTGCCGGCGTCCGGGGTATAGTCCCAACCGTTGGGCTGGTGATAAATCGAGTGCAGGATGAGGCCCTGGTGCTTCGGATCGGTGGAGAGGTAGGGCTCGCTGAACAAGGTTTTCGCGACCGTGAGGCCGGCTTGCAGGTAACGAGCGGCGCGGACGGTGTCGCCCTTGCCTTGCAGGTAACGGGAGAGGCGGAGCAGACCTTGGGCGTCGATGGCGGCGGCGGAACTGTCGACCGGCTCGTAGGCGTTGTAGGGATCGGCCGGGCGGTTCTGGTAATCGCCCAAGAGGTGGATCTTGGGGGCGCCCGTGTCCCAATAAGGGATACCGCAGGTCGGGGTGTTGGCGATGTAGTGCTCGGCGGTGGCGATGGCACCCTTGAGCATCATGGCCTCCAGCGCGGCACGGCCGCCAAACGGTGCGAGCTCGGCGTCGGTGATCTCGGCGAGGAATTCGAGTTCTTCTGCGAAGCCGAGCAGCGCCCAAGCCTGGCCGCGGGTCCAGGTGGAGAAACCGGTGTAGCCTTGCTGCGAATTAGGGCAGCGGAAGGCGCCGTCTTTGACGTTGAAAATCGCCTCGTGGGCGGTGCGGCCCGACTCGTCGTAGCGGTCGCGGCCCTCGCCGTAGAACACGTTAAAGCGGGCGGTGTTGGTGATGTGCTGGAGGGCGCGGTCGAGCAGGTTAACCGGTTTGTCGCCTTCGCTCATGAGCACGTGGCCGAGGCGGTGCGCCACCATGAGGATGCGGCAGGAGCGGATCGTATCCACGAACAGCGAGTGCGCGCCGTTGAAGCTGTGGATGTAGCCGGGCTGGCCGGGGCGGTCGGTCCAGCGGGCGGCCTGGATGGCGCCGCTGGTTTTGAGGGCGAGCTCGTAAAAGTTTTTCTCCCACTCGTTGGCGGGCAGACGGCCTTCGCGCAGCAGGCGCAGGAGATTGCCGTAGGTGGAGAGGTTGTTGAAACCGTGGTCGTGCACGCCGATGTGGGAAACGTGCGAGGCCATCTTGCTCACGGTGCGGCTGCGGCCCGAGGCGAGGCTCTCGGTGTCGCCGGTTGCGTCAAAGTGCAGCAAGGCGATGCCGTAGCGGAAACCCTCGGTCCACTCGGTCCAGCCACGCGTGGTGTAGCGGCCGGCGACGGTGAAAACGGGCGAGCCCTTGGTTTCGTCGTAGTCGCGGTCGAGCGAGGTGATTTTGGTTTTGGCGACCGCAAAAAAGCGGTCGAGCGCGGGGGCGAGAGCGGCGGGGGTGAGCGACGGGTCGAGGTGGATCATGGCGGGTTTTTAGAAAAAAGGGGGGGGCGCGGAGCGGCCGGACTTAGAGGCTGCGGAGGTGGAAACCGCCATCGATGTTGATGACGTCGCCGGTGGAGAACGGGAAGTGGCCGGCGACAATCGCGGTGACGGCGCGGCCGAGATCGGCCGGGGTGCCCCAACGCTTCTGTGGGACGAGACCACCGGCGATCAAGGCGTCGTATTTGGCGGTCACGCCGGAGGTCATGTCGGTGGCCATGATGCCGGGGCGCAGTTCGATCACGCTGATGCCGTCGCCGGCAAGACGGTTGGCCCAGAGCTGGGTGGCCATGGCGACGCCCGCTTTGGAGATGCAGTATTCGCCACGATTAACCGAGGGGACCGAGGCGGAGAGCGAGGTTACGAAGATGAGTTTGTAGCCGTCGGGTAGGAGCGATTGGCCGAGGTGAGCGAGCCAGTATTTGGCGACCAACTGGGTGAGGAAGTAAGGCCCCTTGAGGTTAACATCGATGACCTCGTCGAAAATCTCCTCGGTGGCTTCGGTGAGGTCGGCGCGGACTCGGGGGGCGATGCCGGCGTTGTTCACCAAAGCGTCGATACGTCCGAAGGCGGCCATGGTGCCATCGAACAGGGCTTGGCGGCCGGCGGCCTGGCCGAGATCGCCGGCGACTGAAATGAAGCGCTGGGCGGGGGAGAGGGCGAGGGCTTGGCAACGCGCCACGGTCTCGTCGGCTGCCGCGCGGTTCGAGCCGTAATGGACGGCGACGCTGACGCCGAGAGCGGCGAGGGTTTCGGCGACACCACGGCCGAGACCGCGACTGGAACCGGTGACGAGAACGACGGCTTGGGGATTCATGGGTTACACTATAGCGGGGTTTTGAAAATGGGGTGAGGACAGAACTGGATTAAATAAGCACTTTTCCGACTTTAAATTAAAATTACTCGAAATTATACCCGTGCCATGAAGTTAAGGAATTTGCGCCCGCTGTATGCCCATAGCTTGGATATTCGAGTGGGGAAATTGAGGGTGATGCGGTTCGCTTTGAACCGGCATTTGCCGGAGAAAGGCTGGGTGGAAACGCACCGGCACGCGCACGGGCAGTTTTTGCTGTATTTGACGGGAACCGGGACTCAGTGGGTGGGCGGACGCAAGGAAGCGGTGCAGGCGGGGCGGGTGTTTTATTTGGCTCCGGGGTGTGAGCACGCGTTTGTGGAGGATGCAGGCGGCAAACCGCTGTGTATAGCGCTGGATGTGAGTGTTCCCGGCGAAACGACCAGCGCTCAGGCGATGCTGGCGCAGGGCGAGTTGAACGAGCTGCGGCGGGCGCTTACGGAGTTGCGCGGCTGGAGCGAGGGCGAGGCGGCGCAGGTGCGGCCCGGGGAGGCGGGCGCGGTGTTGATGGTGCTCGATGTGTTGATGCGCGCGGTGGGTCTGCTCGAAGAACGCAAGGGAGCCGAGGGCACAGTGGTGCGGCGGGCGCGGGCGGTTTTTTCCGGTGTGGACGGCGGCGGCGAGGGGCTTCCCGTGGCGAAGCTGGCGGAGCGCGTGGGCTACCACCCCGATCACCTGACGCGGCTGTTGAAAAAGGAAACCGGCATGACGGCGGGGCAGTTGCGCGCGGCGTTGCGGCTTAAGCGGGCCCAGGCCGAGTTGGAAGCCGGTGCGACGGTGGCGGAGGCGGCGGAACGCAGCGGGTTTG